>JAYTIV010000213.1:0-17126 GCA_043731625.1 Flavobacterium sp.
TCTGAAATTTGAAAAACTGCTGCAACTAATAATAATTTTGAAGCAATGAGAATTACTTCCTGATTGTCTATGGCTAGATTTGAATCATGCATATTCAAAAACAAATGGGGTAGAAAATTATTCAAAATCACAAACGTTATCGCAAAAACTGATTCGACAATTATGGCCAATAAAAAGATAGATCTAGCAATAATAATTAAGTTTTTATAATCATTCAATCCTTTTTGGTTACTAATTCTAATCATTGCCGTGACACTCAATCCCATGGCAAACATAAAAGTTACTGTTGCTAGGGTTAATGCAATTTGATTGGCTGCTTGATGGTTTTTGCTAATAGAACCCGAAAGCCAAATAGCAGCGGTAAACAATGCTACCTCAAACAACATTTGCATAGCAGAAGGAAAACCCAAGTCAAAGATTTTTTTGAGCATGCTTTTTCTTATTTCATTAAATTTAAAATTCTTGAAATATTGATTGAGTTCTTTATTTTTTCTAAGGAGTAAATCCATAAAAACAACCATCATAATTCTAGAAATTACGGTTCCTAATGCTGCGCCTAAAATTCCAAGTTTAGGAAAAATCCAAAATCCATAAATTAATACATAATTAAAAAAGATATGCACCACATTTGCCATAAATATAGCATACATCGAATATTTGGTTTTAGACAATCCATCTGCAAATTGCTTATAACCTTGATAGATAATTACAGGGATTAATGAAAACGCAACCCAATCAATATAAGGAGTTGCCATATTGACAACTTCCAATGGTTGATGCATTAAAAGCATGATGGGTTTTGCTAGAACTATCATAATAAACAAGGTAACTCCAAGTACTGTACATAAAAGTAACCCGTGATGAAAAGTAGAACGTATTTTTTTATGATCTTTCTCAGCATCAGCTTCGGCAATTATAGGTGTTATAGCGGTAGAAAACCCAATTCCAAGTGACATAGCAATAAAAATAAAACTATTTCCTAGTGAAACTGCAGCCAATTCTGTAGAACCCAAATTACCCACCATGATATTATCGACAATACCAATCAAAGTATGTCCTAACATTCCTAATATTACAGGATAAGCCAATTTTAGATTATACGAAAACTCTTTGGTATAGATTGATAAGTTCATTTTACAAATTTGAATGCAAAAATAGTACAGTAATTACAAACTAAATTGAAAATTCAATAAATAAAAAGAATTCTCTATCTTTGTAATGTTTTAAAAAAACAAATTATGAAAAAAACATTACTTTTTTTTACCTTATTTTCATTTACAATATCTTTTTCCCAAACCATTTTTCAGGACGATTTTTCAACGTATACAATTGGTCAGGAATTGAATGGTCAAGGGGTTTGGACCAATAATTCGGCTTCACCAAATGTGGGTATTGGAGCTTGTTTACCACCAACTGTTGATCCTTGTAGTAATGCAAAAATACTAAACCAAGCCATTAGTTATCTAAATTTTGGAAATGCTCCCAAAAGTCTTGAAATAGCTCCTATTAAAGATGGTGTTGCAAGAGCGATTACACCGATGATTACTGGTGGCGATTTTTATGTAGCCGTTGTTTTGAATCTCTCAAGTGCTCCAGCTACAAGTCCTTCAGATTTTTTTAGAATTAATAACGGAGGCAATGGTACGGGTTCTGAAGTAGCTTTTAGGATGCTGGTTCAAGATGTTGGTTTTGGCTATAAAGTAGGAATACGAAAAGGAGCTTCAAGTAACACAACTGCCTATACTACAGATTTATATAATTATAATGAAAATGTATTGATTGTTTTAAAATATGCTCAACTTGCTGGTGCCAATGACGATGTTTTGAATGTTTATGTCAATCCTGATTTTGCTGCTGGCGAACCAACAACACCTTCAGCAACAACATCCAACGGATTTGATCAATCTGGTTATATTGATCGCTATATTTTTAGACAAAATTATAACATAGTAACCTCTATGCCTACTGGTTTTGCTGGTCTGGCAAGTACCTCATTAAATTGGGAAGGATTGGGGTTTATTTCATTAGGGTTAAACCAAGTTAATTCTGAAAATGCATTTGTATTTTCTAGTAATTCACAAAATATAGTATTTATAGATTCTAAATTAAAAATAGATAATGCCATTTTCAAAATGTATACGATAACAGGAACTTTGATAGAAGATAGAAAAATTTCTATTTCAAAAGGAAAATCTGAAATTACTACTTTATCTACTATTAAAACAGGAATCTATATTATTAAACTTACGGATGCGTCTGGTAAAAATTATACTCAAAAATTAATCATTCAAAAGTAAAAATGAATATATATACCGTTACTGTTAGTTTAATAGAACAACAATTTTTTTCATTAGAAGAAAACACAAATGAAATTAGAATAAATCCTATAACCACCTCATCAATTATATATATTAGAATTTTTAGAAATTATAAGAAATAAAATCGTTAAAAAAATAATCAAAAATTAAAAAAAAACTATGAAAAAATTATTACTTTTTACAATTATTTTAACTGTATTTACAGTCCATTCCCAAAATATTTTTAGGGATGATTTAAATACTTATATTTCAAATCAGCAATTAACAGGTCAAGGTACTTGGCATTCTGATCCAAATATTTCTCCTTTCGTAGGTATGGGACATTGCTTACCTTTTGCAACTTGTACTGGAGCGACAATAGTTAATTTCTCGATGAATTATCTTAATTATGGAACTTCAACAAAAGCACTTTCATTATCACCCGACACCGATGGAGTTACTTCTACATTTACTCCAGTTACTAGTGGAGATATTTATATTGGAATAGTTTTAAATATTAGTACAGCAAGAACTTCTCCATTAGATTTTTTTAGAGTACTTAGTGGCTCAAATATAAATACAACTTTTAGAATGTATGTTCAACCAATAACTTCTTCAACTTTTAGTATTGGTATAAGTAAAGCATCACAAGGAAATGCGATAATATACACATCAGGTTCATACGATTATAATCAAGATAATTTATTAATTTTCAAATATTCTCAATTATCTGGAGTAAATGATGATGAATTACGCTTATTTGTTAATCCTAATTATTTTCTTGGTGAACCAGCTATTCCAACTTCAATTAGTGGATTACCAAATACTATAGGTACAGATCAATCAGGTAATCTTGACCGATTAGGATTTAGACAAAATGCAGGATCAATTAGTCCAACACTTACTAATTTACCTACAGGGAAAGTGGGTCTTGTTAGTGTTGCAAGAACCTGGAACGATTTATCCTTTTTGCCTTTATCAAATCAAGAATTTAATTCTACAACCTTTCAAATAGCTTCTAATCAAATAAATACTGGACTTATTAGTATTAAATCTAATATGGTTGTTGATAATGCTACTTTAAGCATATACGATTTACAAGGAAGAACCATAGATTCAAAAAATATTTCTTTATCAGATGGTGAGAATGCTGTTTCTATAAAACCTATAATTACAAGTGGCATTTACATTATTGAGCTAGTTTCATGCGATAAAAGATTTACTCAAAAAGTTGTAGTGAATTAAAAAATAAAAACTTGTTATAAAAAATGCGCAAATGCGCATTTTTTTTTACTTTTCATCTAGCTTTTTTCTCAAGTATATAATCTCATCTTTTAAAGTTGTAATTTGATTTATATAAGATTCTCTTTCCTCTTTAAAACTTTCATTAAAAAATTTTTTATGTTAAAAAAACCTTTTGAATTTTCATTAAAAGTATTATTAAACACTTGTTTTTCATCAAAATTTAGTACCTCATTTACTTCCATCTTAAAAACAGAAGCAATTGTATTAATTGCATCAATACCCACTTTTGTTTTATTGTTTTCAATATCAGAATACGCTGGTTGAGATATTTTTAATTTTTCAGCCATATAATCTTGAGAAAGACCTTTTAATGTTCTTATTTTCCTGATTTTTTCTCCAATCATCTTTTCTAATTTTTACCAAATATAAAAATAATTTATAAGTTTTACTTATGATTTATAAGTAAAATAATTCGTTGATTAAAATTTAATTGACTTTCTTTACTTTTAATAAACTAATAACTAAACCATTATGAAAATAAAACACTATTTTTTATTACTATTAGTAATAGCCAACCATCAATTCATAAATGCACAAGCTACAACAGCGAGTACAACAAACACAGTTACTGCAACTGCTTTTTTAGGTTCGGGTTCAACTAGCAATTTTGACGTGCTATTTAAACGCTTTAATGTACCAGCAGGAAAATTAGCACCAACATTTACCAATTTTGGTTTAAACTCTGTGGCAATGCCAAGTAGTGCATCTTTTGGAGTAAATGCTGGTCAATTTTCATCGGGTACAACAGGACAAAACACTTATATAGGTCAAAATGCAGGAAAAGGAACAAGTGCAACTGTTTTGAATAGTGGAGCTAATAATACATTTGTTGGTTTTGGTGCTGGAATTGTAAATACAACTGGCACTGGAAATACTTATTTAGGGGTGAATACTGCAAACCTTAATTTAATAGGTATCAATAATACTTTTATTGGCGGCAGTGCTGGTTGGTGTCTACCTGGTCAAACAGGAGGAACAAATAACACTTTTATTGGTGCTTCTGCTGGTCAAGAAACAAATGGTCAAAATAATGTTTTCATTGGATTATTTGCTGGAAATACAAATCAAACTGGGAGCAATAATGTTTATATTGGAGATAGGGCAGGACAAGCGAATCAAGGATCTAGAAGTGTTCTTATAGGTAATAATGCTGGTGCGTGGTTTGAAGGAAATCAAAATGATAAATTGATTATTGAAAATAGTAGTTCTTTAAATCCACTTATATGGGGAGACTTTGCTCAAGACCAAGTTAAACTAAACGGCAAAGTGGGTATTGGTGGTGTCACTACATTTCCAACAACTGCTGGTACAGTAAACGTTTCAAACTACAAATTATTTGTTTCTGGTGGAATACTTACTGAAGAAGTGCGAGTAAATTTAAGAAACTCTACAACAGGTTTATGGGCAGATTATGTTTTTAATAAAGATTATTACTTAAAACCACTTTGTGAAGTTGAAAAATTTATTAATGATAATGGACATTTACCTAATGTGCCATCAGCAAAACAAGTAAAAGAAGAAGGTATTGAACTGGGTAATATGGCAAAAATTCAACAAGAAAAAATTGAGGAATTGACTTTGTATATTATTGAGCAAAATAAAATTAATCAATCTCAAGCCAAAGAAATTGACGAAATGAAAGCTCAATTGAAAATTTTATTAGATAAAAAATAATGATTTGTTTAATTTAAAACTTAAAATTATGAAAAAAATATTAATTTTTTTGTGGTTATTATTTTTAATACCTTCAATATTTTTTTGCCAAAGTACAAATTTTCAAAATTCAAATTGGGTATTTGGTGAATTAACTGGATTGAAATTTACTGCCAATACTACCACACCTTTTTCATTATCAAATCAACTTAATTATTACGCTAGAGAAGGGATAGCATCAGTATCAGCTAAAAATGGAAATCTTTTATTTTTTACTGATGGTGAAAGATTATGGCAAAAATGGGCTGGTAGTTATACATTAATTACAAATCAATTAAAAGGTGGTGTTTCAAGTACTCAAAATGCTATCATTTTACCTAGACCAAATTATCCTAACAATTATTATATATTTACAGTAGATGGCGCATCTGATTATTTTAGAGGGATTTATTTTTCAGAGATTGATTTGTCAAATGGTATAGGTCAAATGGTTATTCTTAATACCCCACTTAAAGATTCAAATGGGACTTTAATAAATGAGGTTTTCCATAATAATTCTGAAGGCATTACTTCAACAATTGATGGTAATGGAATTGATTTTTGGGTGGTAACACATGCAAAAAATAATACTGTATCAAGCTTTCTTACTTATCATATTACAGAAAATGGTGTAGATTTAATGCCTAGTTTTAACTTACCAACTCCAAGTATCAACTTTTCAGATTGGGTAGGAACAATAAAAATATCTAAAAGCAATAATAATTTAAATAATTTTGCTTTTTCAAAGCAATTTAATAGTGTTACTTGTGGAGCTTATATTGGAAATTTTAATAATTTAAATGGTCAATTTTCTTATAACTCTACACCAATTGGGAATACAAATGGAACAGTAATATATGGACTAGAATTTACAGATAATAAATTATTCTACACCACACATTTTTATCAAAATCCTAGCTATAGTAAAATTTCTTATATTATCACTAATCCTTTAAATACTAGTAATGAGATTATTTTGATTTCTGCATTGGCAGTTACAAATCATTTTTTCTATTCTTTACAAGTTAGTGATCTAAATTTAAATCAAATTTTTTGTCCTAGTTATGAATTGAATAATTTATCATTGATAACTGACGGAGTAACTCCAACAATAAGTATGAATAGTGTGCCTTTAAATAATTATTGCTATGCTGGTCTTCCGCAAAATGTACCTTACCATCTTAATAAAGGATGTACACCTAATCTATATCTAACTTCTACTAATTTTGATGTTTATGCTTTACAAGTTGATAACAATCAAGCTTCAAATACTATTTATGCATCAAATTATATAGCTCCTACTGCAATAAGTATTAATAAAGGTGGAACTTCAGTGGTTTTGTTAGATGGTTTTTATTCTGAAAACGGATCTACATATAGAGCATATCTTGAACCGTGTAGTAATAATTTTGTTGCTGGTAAATATTCAAATGTAGAATCTAATACTGATATTTTTGATAAAAGTATTTTTAGCATTTATCCAAATCCGTCTAATTCAACAATTACAATTTCAACAAAAAGTAGTGAAATTAATATGCTGACAATTAGTAGTTTTGATGGTAGAGAAGTATTCAATAAAAGGAATATTAATGAAAATAGCTTTGATATAGATGTTTCAAATTTTAAAAATGGAATTTACATTGTTACTATACAAACCGATAATGGTGAAATTATAAGCAAAAAATTGATTAAAAATTAAAATTACAACTTCAAAAAACAATTGCAATCTCAAACTTTGGTATTGCCATTGTTTTTTATTGCTGTAGCATCTTTTTATATTCATCAATATTTGCTGCTACTTTTGGGTCGAGTTTGGGTTCATCAATATCGGTAAGTTTATCCATTTCTTCCCAGATTATTTTGGCAACAATATAACGTGCCATTTTTTTATCATCAGCAGGAACAATATACCAAGGTGCAATTTCATTTGAAGTTTTGTTTATGGCATCTTCATAATAGTTCATATAATCATCCCAACGTTCTCTTTCTTTCAAATCGCCAACAGAAAATTTCCAATTATCCTCTTCGTTTTCTAATCTTTTCAATAATCTTTTGCGTTGTTCCTCTTTACTCATATGAAAATAAAATTTTAAAACTTTCATTCCGTTTTGCGATATATGCTTTTCAAAATGATTGATTTGTTCCATCCGGTTTTCCCAAAAAATAGGTTTGATATCTTCAACTTTTTCAATGCCTGGTAAATTTTCAAACAAGATATATTCAGGATGCACACGTGTCACCAAAACATTTTCGTAATGTGTTCTATTGAAAACGGCAAATTTCCCTTTTTCTGGCAAAGCCAAATAATGGCGCCACAAATAATCGTGCTCGAGTTCGGTAGAGTTGGGTGTTTTAAAACTATGCACCACAACGCCACGCATATTAAATTCTTTGAAAACTTCACGAATCAAACTATCTTTTCCAGAAGTATCCATTCCTTGCAAACATATCAAAAACGAATACCGATTATGAGCATACATCGCATCTTGACGTTTGCTAAGCTTTTGCTGAATTTTTAATAATTCTTGTTCTTTCTCATCATCATCTGCATCAAAATTTAATTCTGTTGGAATATTTGATAATTGGATAGGTGTGACTACTTTAAAATCATCAGGGTTTATACTTTTCATACTTTTACTTTTTATATTTGTAAACTTATGGAAAAATTTCAACTTACAAACTTTTTAACAATTGAAGGAATTGGTTCTGCTTCCGGAATTGTTTATACAGACCATTCTTTATTTATTATTTCAGATAATAGCTCCTATTTGTATCAATATCATTTAGAGCATAAGCATCTTTCAAAAATAGCTTTGGTAGAAAACAGTCAAGACAATATGGCAAAAAAAATCAAATATGATTTGGAAGCCATAACATTCCATCACAATAAATTACATCTTTTTGGTTCTGGATCAACAGAAAACAGAAATTCAAAATTTGTTTATGACATTTCTTCTAATACTGTTGTAAAAGAAAATTTAAAAAAAAACTATCAAAAAATAAAAACAACACTATCAATAGATGATAACGAATTGAATATAGAAGGTGCTTTATTTATTAAGGACATATTATATTTGTTTCAACGAGGCAATGGTGCCAATTCAAAAAATGGCATTGTAATTCTTGAAGAAATTATTCGATTTATACCCATCGTTTTACCAAAAATAAATCATGTTGAAGCTACTTTTACCGATGCAATTGTTCTTGACGATAAAATCTTTTTCTTAGCTTCTGCAGAAGACACGACCTCAACTTATGATGACGGCGAAGTACTAGGCAGTTTGATAGGATGTCTTGATATGGATACTTTTGCTATCGATTTTGCAATACCTATAAGCACAACCCATAAATTTGAAGGATTGACTTTTTATGAAAAAACAAATTCTCATTTATCGTTTTTACTTTGTGAAGACAATGATACAGAGGACTTGGTTTCGAATATTTATAAGTTGAAAATAAAATTTTAAAAAATAAATTACTTTTTTTCAAAACCTTCCCAACCTTTTTAATAAAAATAGGCTCTATATAAAAAAGACATTAATTGTGATAAACGAAAATCTAATAGTAGCCTGCAAAAAAATGCAACGTGATGCACAACGTCAAGTATATGAACAGTTGTCGCCAAAGTTGTATCGTACTTGCAAACGCTATCTCAAAAAGGAAGAAGAAATAGAAGAAGCCTTAGCTGATGCATTCTATACAATATTTACTAAACTAGACCAACTCAAAGAAATACAAGCGTTTGAAGCTTGGGCAAGGAAAATAGCAGTAAACCAATGTTTACATCAATTGAAACGCAATATAAATTTTAATCTTTATCTTGAAGACACAAAGCTTTATTTGCAACCGGAGAGTTTACCTGAAACCAATCTTGAAGAAGAAGATTTACTCAATTTACTCAATTTTATTCCTGACGGATGCAAAACAATTTTCAACCTTTTTGTTATAGAAGGTTATGGTCATAAAGAAATAGCGAGTATGCTTACTATTTCTGAAGGAACATCAAAATCACAATTGAATGTGGCTAAAACAAAATTAAAAGAATTAGTCAACAATCATTATTATCAAAAAGTAAAATAAGCAATGGAAAATCAAGATATATTCAATAAAATAAAAACCGCTGCCGAAAAAGCAGAAACCAAAGACTTCCCATTGATGGATAAAGTCTGGAGTCGAGTTGAAGACAAACTCGATAAAAAAGTGCTTCATAAAGAAAATAAACTTTGGAAGAAACTAGCAGTTGCTGCTTCAATATTATTGGTCACTTCTATTGCATACCAATTTTTTAAAACCGAAAAAGAAATTGTTATTCCTCAAAACGATGTTGTTTTGAAAGACAATTCAGAAACAATAATAAAAGATTCATTATCAAATAAAAACCCAATTGTTACAACCGAAAGTACTAATCCGTTGATAAAAAAAGATGCCGAAAAAATTCTGAAAGAACAAATTACCACCTCTGAAAAAGTGGTTGCTACTGAAAAAATAACTTTAGATCCTGTTATTGCACCAACTTCAGTTGTTGAATCTAAATTAGAAAAAGAAGCTACAAATGATGATAAAATTGAGTCTAGAAAATCCAATTACAGATTGCGAAATCGCGTTTATGATGCCATTGGAGTGCATCAAAACACACAAGAAGTAGTCGCTAATAAAAGTGAAACACAAGTAACCAAAAATGCTCCTTTGGTGGTAATTGATGGTAATGCTATTGCAAATAGCAAAAAAAACGGCAACCAAACCCTTTCAGAAATGGATAGCAATGAGATTGAATCTATAGTTGAATTGAAAGAACCTTTATACATTATCAATGGGGTATATTATTCTGAAGAAGATTTATTTGGCAAAAAACCAACTAGTCCTTATGCACCACTTGACAAGCAAGAAATAATGACTATCAAAATATTACAAGACGAAGAAGCCATTGCTGCTTATGGCGAAAAAGGAAAAAAAGGAGTAGTCATTATCACCACCAAAACAGGAAAACCCGCGGTGCCTAAATAGGCAAAAATTCAATACTAATCTTAAAAACCACCTATTATGAAAAGCTTAAAACTTATTTCATTAGCCATTGCTATGCTTTTTTCTTACTTAAATTATGGACAAGAAAAAACAATTACAGGAATTGTGTCAGATGATATTGGACCAATACCAGACGCAAATATTATCGTAAAAGGAACAACAAGAGGAACTCAAACTGATTTTGATGGAAAGTATCTTATTCTTGCCAAAAAAGGAGAAACTTTAGAATTTAGTTTTATTGGAATGAAAAACCAATGTAAAATTGTTGGAGATGCCAATAACATCAATGTTAAACTTGAAAGTAATAATATAGAATTAGGTGAAGTGGTAGTTACTGCTCAAGGCATCAAAAAAGTAAAAAAATCAATAAGTTATTCTGTTCAAAAAACGTCAAATAATTATGAAGCAAAAGGGTATGTAAATTCGCTTTCAGGAAAAGTGGCTGGTGTACAAATCACGAATACAACTGCAAATGCAGGAAGTGCTCCAAATGTTATTATTCGATGTAATTCATCTTTTCCTAACAACAACCGAACATTGTATGTTATTGACGGAAAACCATTTGAAAATTTAGATAATATAAAAGAAATTAATCCTGATGATATTAATTCTGTTTCTGTGTTAAAAGGTGTTGGAGCAACCGCTTTATATGGTTCAAAAGCCAGTAACGGTGCCATTATTATTACCACAAAAAAAGGGTTGAGTAAATCTGATATAAAAAAATTAAAGGACAAACAAATGCAACTTGATCCAACAAATGAAGATTATGATTCGTTTGTAGAAAATGCTTTTGAAAGTCCGAAAACGGCTCCTCTTTCTACTTTTTCAATAGATGTTGATAATGCTTCGTATACCAATGTTCGTCGTTTTATCAATGCAGGACAAAAAGTACCGAAAGATGCGGTTCGAGTAGAAGAAATGGTGAATTTTTTTAAATACAAATACCCACAACCTCTTAGAGACAATCCATTTTCTATCAATACAGAATACAGTGATTGCCCTTGGAATACAAACAACAAATTGGTTCGTATTGGCTTGCAAGGAAAAAACATGGCAACAGATGATTTACCTGCTTCCAACTTGGTTTTTCTAATAGATGTTTCGGGTTCAATGAGTAGTGATAACAAATTACCACTTTTGAAACAATCATTGAAAATTTTGGTGAATCAATTGCGAGACGAAGATCGAATTTCGATTGTAGTATATGCTGGTGCTGCAGGATTGGTTTTGCCTTCAACTTCTGGAAAAGACAAAAGAACCATTATAAATTCGTTAGATAATTTGAATGCTGGCGGAAGCACAGCTGGTGGTGCAGGAATTCTATTGGCTTATAAAACAGCTGAAGAAAATTTCATAAAGAGAGGAAACAACAGAGTTATTTTGGCAACTGATGGTGACTTTAATGTTGGAACTTCTTCAAATAGCGATATGGAAACTTTGATTACCGAAAAAAGAAAATCGGGTGTTTTCTTAACATGTTTGGGTTACGGAATGGGAAATTATAAAGACAGCAAAATGGAAATTCTTGCTGACAAAGGCAACGGAAATTATGCTTATATTGATAACATTCAAGAAGCCAATCGATTTCTAGGAAAAGAATTCAAAGGATCTATGTTTGCAATAGCTAAAGATGTTAAAATTCAAATTGAGTTCAATCCGACACACGTAAAAGCATATCGATTGATAGGTTATGAAAACAGAAAATTACGCACAGAAGATTTCAAAAATGATGCAATTGATGCTGGAGAATTAGGTAGCGGGCATACTGTTACTGCATTGTATGAGATAATTCCTCGTGATGTAAAAAGCAAATTGTTTGAAGAATCAACCAATTTGAAATATACAATTGTGGCTGAACCAGTTGAAAAAAACTATTCTACAGAATTGGCTACGATAAAATTTAGATATAAAAAACCTGATGGTGACAAAAGTAACGAAATGAGTTATATCATTGCTACTACTTCTAGTCCAATAGAAAGTGCCAGTGATGATTTTAAATTCAGTGCTGCAGTGGCTTGGATGGGACTAAAATTAAGAGACTCAAAATTAGTAATCAATAAATCTCCGGAAGCCATTTTAGCATTAGCAAATGAAGGGTTAACAAATGATTCCGAGGGCTACAGAGCTGAATTTGTTAGACTTGTTGAAAATGTAAGACAATAGTTAGGTTACATTAGGTTGATTGAAAAATCCGATACTTTCTAAGAAAATATCGGGTTTGTTTTTGTTTTACCTAAACAAATAAAACAATAGTATTCTGAAAAAATGGTAATTATATAAGAACTTATAAATATGTTATAAAGTATTCCATTTGAGACAAGCTACATTTACATATTAATCTAACTAAACATAATATGAAAAATCAAATTTTAATAATAGCAAGTGTTGCAATGATAAGTATAATTTCTTGCAAACAACCAGAAAGTCAAAACACAGAAAAAACTGTGATCATTGAAAAAAGCACTGAAAATGAAATAGTGAAAACCCCAGAAACCCCTGTAACTCCAGCAACTCCTGAAAATGAAGGTACTACTTTGAACATTGACAAGGATGGTGTTGAATTTTCTACTAAAAATGGGGTGAAAAAAACTCAAATTGATGTAAACGAAAATGGAGCTGCTGTTTCAACGAAATAAAAAATAAAAACTGCATTAAAAAACCTCATTTGTAAACACAAATGAGGTTTTTTTTTATCTTTTTATAAAATGGTATTATTTCTCAATTTCTCTCAAACTTTCCATTTTCTTGTGTGCTAAAAATCCTTTGATATCCTCAAAATGCTCTTTCACACGTTTGTGACCAAATTCGAACACTTTTGTTGCCAATCCGTCAAGGAAATCTCTATCGTGAGAAACCAGAATTAAGGTTCCATCAAAGTCACGCAAGGCATCTTTGATAATGTCTTTGGTTTTCATATCCAAATGGTTTGAAGGCTCATCAAGAATTAATAAATTTACGGGTTCTAACAATAATTTTATCATTGCCAAACGGGTTTTCTCTCCACCAGAAAGCACTTTTACCTTCTTGGTCACATCGTCACCGTGAAACATAAATGCACCTAATATATCTTTTATTTTAGTACGTACATCTCCAACAGCAATATCATCAATGGTAGAAAAAATAGTTCCGTTTTCGTCTAATAATGACGCTTGATTTTGAGCAAAATAACCAATTTGAGCATTGTGGCCAATTTCTACACTTCCGCCATTGATGTCAATTTCTTTCATAATGGCTTTAATCATAGTTGATTTTCCTTCACCATTTTTACCAACAAAAGCCACTTTATCACCACGTTCTATGACAATATTGGCATCTTTAAAAATAAGATGATCACCATAGGATTTGGCCAAATCTTTAACAATTACAGGGTATTGTCCAGAACGAATAGCTGGTGGAAATTTAAGTTTCAATGCCGAAGTATCGATTTCATCAATCTGAACAGGGACAATTTTTTCTAACATTTTCACACGAGATTGTACAGATAAAGTTTTAGAAAAAGTTCCTTTGAAACGATCAATAAATTCTTGATTGTCAGCAATCATACGTTGTTGTTCGTCGTAGGCTTTTTGCTGATGTACTCTACGATCTTTTCTAAGTTCAAGATAATGAGAATATTTGGCCTTATAATCGTAAATTCTTCCCATTGTTACTTCAATAGTACGATTGGTAATATTATCAACAAACGCTCTATCGTGAGAAATTACGACAACTGCTTTGGCAGAATTGATTAAGAAATCTTCCAACCATTGAATACTTTCAATATCCATATGATTGGTTGGCTCATCTAGCAAAATCAAATCTGGTTTTTGCAATAGTATTTTCGCCAATTCGATTCGCATTCTCCATCCTCCAGAAAATTCTGAGGTTTGTCGAGAAAAATCTTCTCTCTCGAAACCTAAACCTACTAGAATTTTCTCAACCTCAGCCTCATAATTAATTTCATCAATGGCATAAAATTTCTCGCTTAGGTCTGAAACTCGTTCAATCAACTTCATATACTCATCACTTTCATAATCGGTACGGATGGTTAATTGCTCATTGATTTCGTCAATTTCGGCTTTCATTTTAAAAATTTGACCAAAGGCTTTTGAGGCTTCTTCCATAACGGTTGCACCATCTGAAGTCAATAAATGTTGAGGCAAATAGGCAATAACAGCATCTTTCGGTGCCGAAATATTTCCGGTTGAAGGCTTAGCTTCTCCAGCAATAATTTTTAAAAGTGTCGATTTTCCTGCACCATTTTTACCCATAAGGGCAATTTTGTCATTTTCATTAATAGCAAAAGAAACATCGCTAAATAAAGTAGTTCCGCCAAATTGTACGGAGATATCGTTAACTGTAATCATTTAGATTCTTAGATTTTTAGACTCAGTTTTATATTGAATCAAATTTGAAGGTGCAAAGATAGATTAATTGAAGAATAGAGCAATTCCAAAATAAATAAAAATCAAGGGTATATTAATGAAATTATTAATTTAAACTTGAAATTTTAAAAATTACATAATTAAAGACAAATTAATCATTAAGAATTATTATCCTAAAATATTTACTTTAGTTTTGCATCATTAAATATTTCATATGCCCTTACTAAACTATAGTTATTTAGAGAAAATTTTGGCGAAACCAAAATTCAAAAACCCTTTTAAGGAAATGAAATTTTCTTTTTTGGTTCGAGTTAGGTGGGCTACATCCCTATTTTTTTTTGGTATGGGTTTTTGTTTTTCTAGTTGGGCAAGTAGAATTCCAGATATTAAATCTTTTCTAAACTTAAGTGAAGCTGAATTGGGCTCTATGCTTTTTGCATTACCCATAGGACAATTGCTTGCTATGCCCTTTTCTGGAAAAATTGTAGCACAATACGGCAGTAAAATCGTAGCCATTTATGGACTTATATTATATGCCATTTGTTTAACTTTATTAGGATTAGCATCCAATAATTGGCAACTAGCATTTGGTTTATTCCTATTTGGTTTTTTTGGAAATTTTTGCAACATTGCTGTAAATACGCAAGGAGTTCATACCCAACAATTGTTTGAAAAACCTATTATGGGTTCTTTTCACGGCTCGTGGAGTTTAGCTGGATTTGGTGGTGCTTTGATGGGTTTGTTAATGGTATCATTACAACTAAACCCTTTTTATCACTTTTTAATTGTATTGGGAATCATTGGAATTATAATCTTAACCAATCATTCTTTTTTGGTAAAATCTAAAAAAGAAAAAAGCATTCCAAAAAGCAAATCATCTCTTTTTTCAATCCCAGACAAAAAATTAATTTGGTTAGGAATAATCAGTTTTTGCTGTATGGCAAGTGAAGGAATAATGTTTGATTGGAGTGGTGTTTATTTTAAAGATATTGTAAAAGCACCTGGAGCTTTAGTGGGTTTAGGTTATGCCTCATTTATGATAACAATGGCAACAGGACGCTTTTTGAGTGATGTTTTGGTTGGTAAATTTGGTCCTAGAAATATTCTAATCTCTAGCGGAATTATAATATCAACGGGTTTGTACATGGCAGTACTTTTCCCTTACTTAATTAGTTGCACACTTGCTTTTATGCTAGTAGGATTTGGAGTTTCTAATGTTATTCCGATTGTTTTTAATGCTGCAGGAAATTTTAAAAACGTACCAACAAGTATAGCATTGACTATTATATCAAGTATCAGTTTTATGGGATTTTTAATTGGACCACCAATAATAGGCTATATTGCTGAAGTAACAAGTCTAAAATATTCATTTGCAATAATTGGATTATTTGGAATTTTTATTTCGCTATTGTCTTACAAACTAAAATTATTTAAATAGAGTTTCAGATATAACAAATTTCAACCTACAAACTCATTCTAAACTCCTCAATTATAGGGCTTACTTTGCCATAATCTATTTCTTGAATAAACAATTCGACCGCTTTTGCAGTTTGAATACTAGGCAATACATTGGCTTGATTATTATCTCTTAGGACAGTATTAACAGCAATTTCTTCTATCTTTTTTTGTAAAGTGGTTGCAAGAATTGCTTCTCCAGAGAATATTTTGATTAATCCCATTATTTATTATTGTTTAATTATTTTATAGATTTGAGTGTTGTCTTCTGTTAGAATTTTTAGAATATAAATTCCTTTCGCATAATTTTCTAAAGAAATTTCATTTGAAGTAGTAAGCATTGTATTTTTTGAAAGCGTTTTACCTGAGATATCATTCAATTCAAATTTTACTCCTTCTGGCTTGTAATTAAATGTAACAAAAATCAAATCTGAAGTAGGATTTGGTGCTATTGTAAATTTATTTAAAGATTGCGAATTTGTTGAAAGCGCAGTAATTGTTATACTTTTTGTAATTTCATCCCAACTTTTTATATTGTTTTCTATATATAATTTGACTTGGTAATTACCAGAATTTATATAGGTATGGGTTGGATTTGTTTCGTTGCTATAATTACCATCACCAAAATCCCACCAGCAATTTAGATTTCCAATACTAGTATTTGTAAAAGTTGTTGTAAGGTTATTTGTTTCTGATAAAAAATCTGCAAATGGTTTATGTTGTTTCCATAGAAATTGTGCCGATTTATTAATAATAATTGGCCAATATTCATTTCCTCCATTGCCATTATTCCAAGTTCCATTGGTTACACCATAAAATTCATGACCTTGACCTGAAACAAAATAAGTTTCTTTATTGGTAAAACCTAATACATTAAGTTTGTTATTTATTGGGTTACTACCTTGCGTTTCTGGTAAAGAAGCTAGTCCAAAAGGGCTGCCTGTATTGAATGGAACATAAGGATCTTCATCTCCATGAATTAAAAAAACTG
>JAYTIV010000214.1:0-2667 GCA_043731625.1 Flavobacterium sp.
AATTTTAGCTTTAATTCATTTAAGTTTTTTTCTAAAAAAGCATTGCCAAATTTAAAATTACCTGCATACTGAAATGCTACAATTCTGACGTACTCTTGATTTTCCTTATCTATTTTTTCAGCATTTGGCTCTTTAGATATAGAAGCAACGCTTTTAAGATTTATAAAACTTGAATCTTTTTGCAAAACATCATTTTTAACATTCCATAAATCAAACTTATAAGCGTTTTCACTTTCAAACCTAACAGCTTCATTTATACCATTAATATTTATATATAAATCACTAAATTTTGAAACTACTTTATCATTTATACTTTGAAAAGCATCAAAAGAATTGGTTTGATATAACGCTAATTTTTCTTTATCAAATTTAAATTGATATTCAAATGATTTTTTTCTTCCATAAAAACTATTATCAGTAATAATAACATTTTGAACACGCGGATGTTTTTCTAGTAGAATTTTCAAACTATCAGCCCAACTTGATAGAACACTATAATTATAACCTATTGCTTTTAACTTTAAGTTTATTGGCTCATTATTACTGCCACCATTACTAAATCCATTTCCAACACCAAAAATTTGCCAATCCATCCCTCCGAAATCAAGAACTTTTCTTATCAATTTTGACTTTATTATATAAGGAAAAGCAGAATCTTCAAATTCCTTTTTAAATACAATTTCAATTGTAGCTCTATCAGCACTTTGCACTTGTGTGGTAAATTGTTTAATTTGAGTAAATGAATTTAAATAATTATCTAACTCTATAAAGGCTGTATTCATTTGATGAACTGTAGCGCCTTTTTCCATCGATGCAGAAACATATAATTTTGTTTCTTCGTTGTTTTGATAATTGGCATTTTCAAAAACATAGGTTGAAAACAATCTAAAAGTTCCTCCAAGATAAGTGTCGCAAAAAGGTCTTAAATTATCATTAAACCATTCATTGCCAATTGTAGCGTTGTATAATTTTTCATACCAATACTTATTCCCTTCAACTTTAACAGGCAACATAAATATAGGTAAACCAAACAAAAGGATAATGAATACAATTGTTAGTTTTTTATACTTTAATAAAAATAACAATATCTTTTCATATTGTATTAAAAAAAAATCATTAAATATTATTTTCTTTTCTTTAAGAACTCTTATCGGAAAACGTTTTAATAATGCAGGAATTAATAGTAAAGCTGTAAACAATGAAACACCTAAGTTAATAATAATAACCCATGCAAAATCAATCAAGTTTTGTTTGTATTTCTCATCTAAAAAATAAATTGCAGATAAAGCACCAATCGTTGTTAATGTTGCAGCCAACAATGGTAAAAATACTTTGAGATTATTTTTTTTTCTCAAATGATCCATCATAATAATCGTATTATTAATAATCAATCCGAGCGAAATTGTTACACCTGCTAAAGAATACAACTGTATTTCTATTTTAAAAAGATAATAAAAGATTAAAGAAATAGATAATGTTGCAACCATTCCAACAACTAATATCATCACATACCTAAAACTTTTACTAGCCAATAAAACAAAAAGAAATAAAAGTAGTAAGGTATAAAAAGAACGACTATAAATTTTATTTAGCTCTTGAGATAAGTAATCTGTGGCATTGTAAGATTGATTTATACTATAGTTTTTGGGTAATTTTTGTCTCATTTTTTTTACCGATAATTCAACTTCTTGAGCAAGTTTAATTGTATTTACATTTTGCTCAGCATAAACTGCCATAGTTATTGCATTCTTTCCATTTACTCGAAAATAACTTTGACTTTCTTGCTCTTGATGGACTACTGATGCAATATCATCTAAGTAAATAATTTTTTCATTAACTTTTTTTACAGGAATATGTGAATTAAATAATGTATTAGGATTATTCAAAGTCACATTCAAAATTTTATTATTCTCTTTAATCACTCCTAAATCTGAAGATTTATAACATTCTTGTAAACTAGTTATTATATCATTTTTTGATATATTAAGAAGATTTAACTTATCTGGACTGTAAGTAATAAACCATTCCTTTTGATTTGCTCCATAAACAGAAACAGTACTCACTCCATTAACTGCAACTATAGTTGGAGAGCAGTTTTGCATGACAAAATCCTGAATTTCACTTGGTGTAGCATCTCCAAATATGGTGTAAATTATTAAAGCATTATTTTGTTCATCATCATTTGGTTTATTTACACTTATAATAGGATAACTAACTTCATCAGGTAATTTATTATACAATTGTCTTATAATGGTAGCAACTTCAAACCTAAGATTATCAATATCATTAGCTTTATCTAATTCCAAAATAATTGTGCCAGTGCCTTCTTCTGAGCTCGATGTAATTTTTTTTACACCTTGTAACACACTAAAACCAGATTCTAAAACAGCGGTTACTTGGCTTTCTACAGAGAAAGACGATGCACTTGAGTAATTATAAGAAACTGTCAAAGTAGCATGTTCATCACTTGGGTTTAATTGTACGGAAAGTTGTGGCAACAACATAAGCCCAAAAACAGACAAAACACTGAATAAAATGATGATTTTGAATGACGATAACCGCATTAATAATTTTTGCATAAATAAAACACTATTTTTCTTGCAAAGTTCTTTTTTTTTTATTAATTAGCACAATAATAATTTTAAAACTATTTATTTATGAGAAAAT
>JAYTIV010000215.1:0-2622 GCA_043731625.1 Flavobacterium sp.
GTTTCTATAATTCCTGTAAACATTCTTGTTTTATTTTACTAAATTTGCACTTCAAAATTAGGAATAAATAACTTGAAGTAAGAATGAAAAAAGCAGAAAATATTATCGTTGGTATTTCAATAGGAGATTTAAATGGTATTGGAAGCGAAGTGGTACTCAAAACTTTTGAAGATTCTAGAATGTTAGAATTATGTACACCAGTTATTTTTGCTAATGTCAAAATATTGTCATTTGTCAAAAAAAGTTTTGAATCAACATCCTTATTACATGGTATTGATAAATTAGATCAAATAGTTCCAGGTAAAATAAACGTATTAAATGTTTGGAGAGAAGGTGTTGATATCAATTTTGGACAAAATGATGAAAATGTAGGTAAATATGCAATCAAATCTTTTGTTGAAGCCACAAAAGCACTTAAAGATGGTTTGATAGATGTGTTGGTTACAGCTCCAATAAATAAATACAACATACAATCAGAAGATTTTAAATTTCCAGGACATACAGATTATTTAAATCAAGAATTAGAAGGCAATGCATTAATGCTTATGGTTCAAGACAATCTGAGAGTAGGACTACTTACAGATCATATTCCTGTAAACGAGGTTGCTAAACATTTGACAGAATCGCTAATTATTAAAAAAATTGAAACGGTAAAGAAATCATTAATTCAAGATTTTAGCATCAATAAACCAAAAATTGCACTTTTAGGATTAAATCCGCATAGTGGAGATAATGGCGTTATTGGCAAAGAAGAAGAAGAGATTATAAAACCTGCTATAAAAAAATTGTTTGATAAAGGCACTATGGTTTTTGGTCCATTTTCTGCTGATGGATTTTTTGGAAGCAACCAATATGAGAAATACGATGCGGTAATTGCAACCTATCATGATCAAGGCTTGATACCATTCAAAACATTGTCATTTGGAAAAGGTGTAAATTATACAGCTGGATTAAATAAAATACGAACTTCACCTGATCATGGAACTGCTTATGATATTGCCGGAAAAGGAATTGCAGATTATAATTCGTTTAAAGAAGCAGTTTATTTGGCAATAGACATCTATCATTCAAGAAATCAGTATCAAGAAATCAGTGCTAACCCTATGAAAATAAGGGAAAAACAAGAAGAAAAAAATATTCGATAAAAAAATGCAAACAACATTTTTGATTGTACATTTATTTTATATCTTTGCGCTCCCGAATCATTCGGACAAATTGTTGTTGAAATGAAGCAGTTAAATGAATTTTTAATTCCTTTTTTAGGATTAAAGCTAGGAAAACACCAGTTTGAGTATCAAATAAATAATACGTTCTTTGATCGCTTTGATTATCATGAATTTGAAAATTCTGATATAAAAGTAAATGTAGTTTTAGAAAAGAAAAGCACCATGTTAGAACTTGCTTTTAAACACAAAGGTACAATTCATGTACCTTGTGATTTAACAGGTGAGATGTTTGATTTTCCTGTAAAAGGCAAAATTAAATTAGTGGTACAATTCGGAGAACAATTTAATAATGATAACGAAGAGTTATTAATATTGCCACACGGAGAATTTCAGTTAGATATTTCGCAATATATATATGAAATGATTGTACTCTCAATACCTTTGAAAAAAGTACATCCAGGAATAAAAGATGGAACCTTAAAAACTCCAGAACTTGACAAACTCAAAGAAATGACTGTCAAGAAACAAAAAAAAGCAGAAAAAGAAGAAGAAAATACAGACCCACGTTGGGACAAATTAAAGAAACTATTAACGGATAAATAATATAGTAAAATGGCACATCCTAAAAGAAAAATCTCGAAAACAAGAAGAGATAAGAGAAGAACTCATTATAAAGCAACAGTTGCTCAAATCGCAACTTGTCCTATTACAGGTGAGGCACATTTATACCACAGAGCATACTGGCATGAAGGTAAAATGTACTACAGAGGACAAGTAGTAATTGACAAGTCTACAGTTGCACTTGCATAATATTTTGTATTAAATAAATCTAAACTCTCACCATTGTGGGAGTTTTTTTGTTATTTGTAGTTTAAAATAAATATACAATTATAAAATTATTTGGTTTAATTTTTTTTTGTAATTTCCACCTCTTTTCAAATCATTAATTTGAAAAGAATTTAACAACATTCTATGAACACAATTACTGCAGCAATTACAGCCGTTGGAGCATACGTTCCAGACTATGTATTGTCAAATAAAATCCTTGAAACAATGGTTGATACCAATGATGATTGGATACAAACACGCACAGGAATTAGCGAAAGAAGAATTCTTAAAGGAGACAAACTTGGTACTTCCTTTATGGCTATAAAAGCAGCTCAAGATTTAATTAAAAAAAGTAAAATAAACCCAGCAGAAATTGATCTAGTTTTAGTAGCTACTACTACACCAGATATGCCTGTTGCAGCAACTTCAGTTTTTGTTGCAACTCAGATTGGCGCAGTAAATGCATTTGCATATGATATTCAAGCAGCTTGTTCTAGCTTTTTATTCGGTATGTCAACAGCTTCTGCCTATATTCAATCGGGTAGGTATAAAAAAGTATTATTAATTGGAGCAGATAAAATGTCTTCGATTATAGATTATACAGATAGAGCAACATGTATTATCTTTG
>JAYTIV010000216.1:0-16743 GCA_043731625.1 Flavobacterium sp.
TCTTTTAATTCAGAAGTAAATAAAATGGCAATTAATCCAAAAGAAAAGTTCAAGCCTTGAATATATCTTCCATATGTTTTTGCGATTTCTTGATTTAACGGTTTTAGTTTTTTGACGTCATTATACCAATCAAAAACTTGATGTCGTATGTATGGATATATCATTGCGGTGAAAATTTGACCTATACCACTTAAAATAATTAACCAATTTGGGATTGTTGTGTTCATATTTTTATAAAGTTTGATCAAATATTTTAATTAATAAAATCTAATAATTAATGTCCTTACAGATTTCTCCAGATAATTTTTCTTTTTTCCCATCTATTATTAATATAGATTCGTAAAGATAACAATGGTCTTCTATTTTTATTATTGAAGTAATTACACCTCCATTATCATTCAAATACTTCATTAATTCTGTTTCTTTAGATTTGGTAAAATCAAACATTAATTTATATTTACAATCACTCAGCCATTCAATTTTTTCGTAAATAATTTCGGTGCCTAAATCAACAATTGAAGACTCGTTTTTTAATAATGTTTCTGTTTGAACATCATCATACCTTGACATTGTTATTATAATATTAGGAAATTTATCACACGTCATTGTGAAATTTCCGT
This sequence comes from Flavobacterium sp., assembly GCA_043731625.1. Taxonomy (GTDB): domain Bacteria; phylum Bacteroidota; class Bacteroidia; order Flavobacteriales; family Flavobacteriaceae; genus Flavobacterium. Next base: position 621 of record JAYTIV010000216.1, read on the forward strand.
TTTTGAAATCTTCACATTTTAATTTTTGAGATACCATTGTTAATGGCGAAAACAACAAAAACAATAGTATTTTTTTCATTTATATAAAAAATAATTAATTTATATCAACCCAGCACGTTTCAACAAAGCATCTGCAGTAGGTTCGTGTCCTCTGAAACGTTTGTATAATTCCATAGGCAATTCTGTTCCGCCTTTTGAAAGTATATTGTCTTTGAATTTTGTTGCCACTTCTTTGTTGAAAATTCCTTTTTCTTGAAAGTAAGCAAAAGCATCAGCATCAAGAACTTCTGCCCATTTGTAACTGTAATAACCAGAAGAATAACCTCCGGCAAAAATGTGTGAAAAAGAAACCGACATGCAGTTTTCGGCCACATCAGGATATAAAGTAGTGCCTTCAAATGCTGCTTTTTCGAATGCTTTTACGTTGGTGATTTCGGTTGGATTGTTACTATGAAAAGCCATATCTAATAATCCGAAACTCAATTGGCGTAAGGTTGCCATTCCTTCTTGAAAACTGGCACTTTCTTTGATTTTTTCGACATATTCTTGTGGAATGATTTCTCCAGTTTCGTAATGTTTTGCAAACAATGCCAACGCTTCTGGCTCATAACACCAGTTTTCCATAACTTGAGAAGGCAATTCAACAAAATCCCAATAAACTGATGTTCCAGACAAACTTGGATAAACTGAATTGGCCAACATTCCGTGTAATCCATGACCAAACTCGTGAAACAAAGTCGTTACTTCGTTAAATGTTAAAAGCGATGGTTTTGTTTCGGTTGGTTTTGTAAAATTGCAAACATTGGAAATATGAGGTCTTTCGTTTTTACCATCTTTTATATATTGTGATTTGTAACTGGTCATCCAAGCACCATTTCGTTTTCCTTTTCTTGGAAAAAAATCGGCATAAAACACAGAAACTAATTCACCAAATTCGTCTTTAACTTCATAGGTTTTTACTTCTTCGTGGTATTTATCGATATCAAAAATTTCAGTAAATTTTAATCCAAATAATTTTCCAGCAATCGTAAAAGCACCATTCAAAACATTTTCTAATTGAAAGTACGGTTTTAATTTCTCATCATCCAGATTGAATAATTTTTGCTTTAATTTTTCTGAGTAATAAGAACCATCCCATTTTTCAAGATGATCAATTCCGTCAAGTTTTTTTGCAAAATCTGTTAACTGTGCAAATTCTCTTTGTGCTGCTGGTTTTGCTTTTATTAATAAATCATTTAGAAACAATTTTACTTTCTCTGGATTTTGCGCCATTCGTTCTTCTAAAACAAAATGAGAATGTGTTATGTATCCTAATAAATTGGCTCTTTCAAAACGCAGTTTTGCAATTTTTAAGGTTATTTCTTGATTATCATATTCATTATTTTGAAATGCTTTTTTTCCTGCTGCAATTGTAATTTCTCTTCTCAACTCACGATTTTCGGCATAAGTTACAAAAGGCAAATAACTTGGCATATCTAATGTAAAAATCCAACCTTCCAATTCTTTTGATTTTGCTAATGCTTTTGCGGCTTCGATTGTACCTTCTGGCAAACCTTTTAAATCTGCTTCGTTGGTAATATGCAATTGATAATTATTGGTTTCTGCTAAAACATTTTCGCTATAGGTTAGTTTAAGTTTTGCTAGTTGTGCATCAATTTCACGAAGTTGTAATTTTTTTTCTTCGGATAATAAAGCACCATTTCTAGAGAAATTTTTAAATTTTTTATCTAATAAAGTGGCTTGTTCTGGTGTTAAAGTAAGTTTGTCTTTGTGGTCGTGAACGGCTTTTACTCTTTTGAATAAATCTTCGTTTAATGTGATGTCGTTACTAAAAGTTGTTAATAAAGGAGAAACTTCTTGTGCAATTTTCTGCATTTCGTCACTTGTCTCAGCCGAGTTTAAATTGAAAAAAATAGAAGATAACCGATCTAAAGCATTTCCAGAAAAATCTAACGCTTCGATGGTGTTTTCGAAAGTTGGAGCTTCTGGATTGTTGATTATAGTATCGATTTCTGCTTTTGCTGCGGCTATATTTTCTATAAAAGCTGGTTTGTAATCTTCCATTTTGATTTGAGAAAATGGCGCAGTATCGTGTTTTGTTTGGAATTTTTGTGTTAGTATTTTCATTGCTCTTGAAGGCGCAAAGGCGCAAAGTTTAATGATTAAGAATTATATTTAGGTTATGATATTGACTTTTCTGATAGTTTAGCCCAGATAGTAGAGGAAATCCTTTGCTTTTTTTCTTTAAAAAAGCAAAGATTGCAACGGATAGCTGGAATAGCTTCAAAAAAAACTACTTCTTTAAATTTTCAGAAGATTTGTTTACGGTTTCTTTTAAACTTTCCTTGTAAGAAATAATTTTATCCAAAACAGATTTGTCTAATGAACCGATAATTTGAGCTGCCAAAATCCCAGCGTTTTTTGCTCCGTTTAAAGCTACTGTTGCTACGGGAACGCCACCAGGCATTTGCAAAATAGACAAAACCGAATCCCAGCCATCGATAGAATTACTAGATTTTATAGGAACTCCAATTACAGGCAATGGTGACATTGATGCTACCATTCCGGGCAAATGAGCTGCGCCACCAGCTCCAGCAATTATAACCGAAATGCCACGAGTATGGGCGTTTTTGCTAAAATCAAATAATTTTTCTGGCGTTCTGTGTGCAGAAACAATATCGACTTCGGTTTCTATATCAAAACCTTTTAGAATATCGATGGCTTCTTGCATTATGGGCATATCAGAGATGCTTCCCATTATTACGGCTACTTTGCTCATTTTTGTTGTTTATTGAGGTTGAGGAATCATATTCCATATGTCAATTCCGAATTCTTCTTGGATTGCTCTTAAGTATGAAATTTGTTTTATGTCAGCTTGGACTAATATGTCAAAAAAATCGTTTACAGATTGCCCAAACTTTTCAATTTCGTCTTTTTTTCGTCTAATATATTTTTTTCTTTCATCAGCTAAAATTAAATCATCAAGTTTTATTAATTTAATTAAATTTGAAGATTCAATCTCCACAGAGTTGGCTGCTCTATAGTCTCCGTTGTCGTATATTATTTTCGAATTAAAATTTACATCTGTTGGATATAAAACAGGTTGATATTTATCCCATTTTGAAGATTTTTCACTATTCCATTGGTGTTTTACTAAAAACCAATTTGAATACGCATCATTGTTCGTTCCTTTTAAATTTGGATTGAAATGTTCAATATCTCTTGCATCCGCTCTTCCAATATATTCTTCTGTGTAAGCACAAAATCCTTTTTGTTCTTTGAAAAGAGTTTTGGAAATGTTTTGATTATTTGCAGAATTACCTTCGATATATTTTAAATCTTGAGTGACAATTTCAGAATTATCGTCTTTGATTATCCTTCTCATATTTAAAAATTATATGTATCCCCCAATTTTACAGTTTCCAATAACAATTCTTTCTTTTTTATTGGATCTTTTTCTTTTGCTAAATCTTGTTTTAGATTCAGATACTTTTTATAAGCTTCTTCACCAAATTTATTATAATAATTTACACCAAAATCATTTTTCAACATATCATTTGGGTCATCACCAATTGGAGAACTTCCCCTTCTTACTGCAACTTTTCCTTCTTTATTAAAATACAAAATAAAACGCTCTTCAGGTTCAAATGAAGCTGCTATAAATGGAGAATGAGTAGCTACAATAAATTGAGCGTCAGGAGCAAGATTTTGATAATATTCCATCAAATCCATTTGCATATCAGGGTATAATGAACGTTCGGGTTCATCAATTAAGATTATTGAATCTTTAGTGTCGAGTGAATACAAAGGTAAAAAGGATAATAATAATCCTTTTGTTCCGGTACTTGTGTTTTGTATTGGAATTACTTCATCATTCCTTTTGTTTTTAATTGGTATAGAATATTCAGTGTTAATTACATCAACTTCTAAGTTTAACTTTTCTAAAGCAGAATTAAATTTATTAGCAAATAATTCTAAAATATTTGGATTGTCTTTTTGCCATTTTTCAAATTCTGCACTTAATTTTTTTTGATTTGCTATTAATCCTTTATGAATCAATTCAGACATTTTTTGAGTAAAATTTTTACGATAATCGAGAATTTCATTAATTAGGAATAACCAAGTTATTACATCTACTTTATCATCAAATGAAATTATTAGAGGTTTTAACTTGTTATTACGTGTAGAAATTTTTATGTTTTCGATTTGTGAGTTATATTTTTCAATCAAATCTATTGGATTTGTTGAAAATAACTCAATGTTTTTATCGGATATTAAATTTGATTTTAAGTAAAAAAGATTGTCTTTATAATCCTGTGGTACTAATTTACTAACCGATCCGTTACCATCTTTATAAATAAATTCACTACCTTTAAATGATATAGTTTCCTTGTCATATTTGAGATATTCGTTTTTTAACTTCAAATTTAACTCACCATTCAAAGGATTTAATCCTTTTGTTCTATCAAGTATGAACTTATTATTTACAGTTTGTAGATCGAAAAGATAATTGATGTTTTCAAAAATTGTTTCTAACAATCCAGTCTTCCCAGTTGCACTTTGTCCAATAAAACAAATCTTATCTAAAGGTTTTCCTCGTTTTTCATCAATATGAAAATCTTCAGGATAAGTAAAATCAAAATCTAGATTTTCTAAATGTCTGAATTGGTCTATATGTAAATTTAAAATTTTCATTTATTGATTTTTTACAAATTTAATTAAAAAAATGTTTGTTTTTAAAACTACGACTGATTACTGCGACTGAACACTAATTACTCTAATACTATTCTTCACTTCTTCTGCAATTTTTCTAGCTTCTACCATATTTTCATTTACAATGGTAACGTGTCCCATTTTTCTAAAAGGACGCGTTTCTTTTTTTCCGTAAATATGAGGTGTTACACCTTCTATTGCCATAATTTTTTCGATGTTTTCATAAAGTACTGGACCAGAAAAACCTTCTTCTCCAACCAAATTTACCATAATTCCTGCTACTTTACTATCTGTATTTCCTAAAGGGAGATTTAAAATAGCTCTTAAATGGTTTTCAAATTGTGAGGTATAACTGGCTTCTATAGTATGATGTCCTGAATTATGCGGTCGAGGCGCTACTTCGTTTACTAGTATTTCATCATCTATTGTTTGAAACATTTCTACCGCTAATAATCCTACATGATTGAAAACTTCTGAAACTTTTAGGGCAACTTCTTGAGCTTTTTGAGCAATTTTAACATCTATTCTTGCTGGACAAATTACATATTCTACTTGATTGGCTTCTGGATGAAATTCCATTTCAACAACCGGATATGTTTTTACTTCGCCTGAAACATTTCGACAAACGATAACCGCCAATTCGCTTTTGAAAGCAATCATTTCTTCGGCAATACATTCTACATCAGGCAACTGTAATACATCCTCTGCAGAACGAACTATTTTTACACCATTGCCATCATAACCAAATTGTGCTGCTTTCCATACAAAAGGAAACGCTAATTCGTTGTTCTCTATAGCTATTTTTAATGTATTTAAATCTAAAAATCGCTTGTGTTTTGAAGTAGGAATATCATTTTCTACATAAAAATCTTTTTGTTTCCCTTTGTTTTGAATCAAACCTAAAGTAAATGATGATGGATATACAGCCAATCCTTCTTCTTCTAATTTTTGAAGTGCGTCAAGATTCACGTTTTCAATTTCAATGGTGAGCAGATGTACTCGTTTGCCAAAATTGTATACGGTTTCAAAATCCATTAGATTTCCTTGAAAAAAAAAGTTCGAACCAATCTTGCAAGGTGCTTCATTACTTGGGTCTAGTACATATGTTTGGATGTCGAATTTTCTGGTTTCGGCAAGTAGCATTTTGCCTAATTGTCCTCCACCAAGAATTCCTAATTTAAAATCGGAAGAAAAATAATTCATTGTAGTTGTGTTCTTCTATTTATAAAGTACAAATATACTCTAATGGTAAGTAATATAAAAGTCTATAGAAATAATAGCAAACAGTTTATGAATTAATTTTATCTTCTAATTATTAATCTTTTAGAAAAAACATCAAATTTGGTTTCTATGATGATATTATAAAATCCAACAGATAAACTTTGCACATTGATTTGAAAAAAAGTACTTGCAATTGTATTGTAATATTTTCCAATTAATTTTCCATCTATAGAATATAAAGTACAAGATAATATATCATTGTTATAAAGTGATGTTAGATTTACAACTTCAATTCCAGGATTTGGAGATAGTATGACATCATATTTTTGATTAGTATTAAATGCAGTTGCTTTAGATGAATAACAGGTTGGCGGAACTAGATGATTGTTTTTTATTAAATTTTGAATTTTTGAATTTCCAAAACCAGTATTCAAAGTTTTATCGAATAAGGATAAATCAAGAGTATCATTGGCAGTACCAAGCCAATCTTGTAATATTGTTCCGAAAACACTTCTATAATCATATTGAATTGTTTGAGTTTGAAAATTATTTTCTAAAACAGCTTCATTTAGATTTACATTAGTACCTGTAACTCCTGGCGTGATTGAATTTCCGAAAATAAACATTGGCGCAACCTCACCATGATCTGTTCCTAAGTTTGCATTTTCAGCAGCTTTTCTTCCAAATTCAGAAAAAGTTAGAGCAACAACATCATTCCCTTTATTTTGATTATTCAAATCTGTTATGAAAGAATGAACAGCATCTGATACTTCTTTCAATAAATTAGCGTGATTCCCTTTATGACTTTCTGTACTTGATGCCACTTGAGAATCGTGAGTGTCAAAACCACCAATTCTGACCAAATATATTTTGGTTTCTAGACCACCAGAAATAAATCTAGCAACCGTTTTTAGTTGGTTTGATAAATCAGTTTGAGAATAAGAAACCGTATTTGAACCCACATTAAATGCAGTTGATATTGTTTCACCATATTTATTTGCAGAAGCATCAACATCTATTAAAAATTGTAATTTTTCTCCATATTCAGAATTTGGAATATTTGTAGGTGGACTTCCTCCTAAGCCATTTACCACAGAATAAAATCCTGAGAAATCTTGATTGTTTATATTTATTGACAAACGGTGTTCTTTTTCTCCGTGAAAACCTAATGAATTATCTCCACTACCTAATTGTATTCCTAAAGGGAAATTTGATTGTAAATAATTAGTATAATAATTTTCGATAAAACGGCCAATCCAACCACTTTCGTAGGTAAAATTTGCAGGGGTACCATCACCTCCACTGAGCCAAATATCTGAGGATTTAAAATGTGATTTATTATTATTTGGGTAACCAACTCCTTGTATTATTTTCATTAATCCACTATCATATAGACTTTTAAAACCTTTCAATACTGGATGTAGTCCAATTTGATTTTCTGAAGATAATGTAGAGTCTAAAGGAATGTACTTATGAATACCTGTATCTTTAATTCTAATGTTTGGCCTCAAATTAGAATACAAATCATATTGGTTTATAGGTACTAAAGTATTGAGACCATCATTAGCACCAGCCAATTGAATTAAAACTATTTTTTTGGAACTTGTGTCTGGACAAAATGCCATTCCAGAAGATTTTAATATTGCAAAAACATCTGAAGGCAACAATGTAAGTGCGCTAGCTGTAGAGGTAAGTTTAATAAAATTTCTTCTTTGCATATCTAATTATTAAAACATTTGAGCTTCTGGAGCTTTCAGTATATTTGTTAATAAAGCATTAAGTCGAAGATTTACAACCGAATTAAAATTTGCTTCTATATAATAACTCCATAATGACGTCCAGTCTCCAACTGGTTGGCCTTGAAGTAAAAAAGTATTCATAAAATAATTAATTCGCTCTTCATCGGTTTCTTGAGCAAAAAGAGTGTTACAAAGTTCTGAAGTTAATATGTAAGGATCATCAACAACAGATATAATGTTTGAATTTCTCAATACTTCGCTCATATTAATTTTGGTGACAATATCATAATTTCCTTCTATTCTATTCTCACCTTCTATTAAAGATTCACCTATTCTAAATCTAGAAATGAGAGAAGAAACAGAAATCCAATTTTTATCAAAATCAGGTTCTTGATAATAGGCAGGATGACCAGCAACATTTTCAGGATCAAACAAAACCATATTTGCACCTTTTAAAAAAGTATTATGTGCAAAATCATTCCAAAAAACAGAATAAAAATCAAATTGATTTGTATTTGGATTCGGAATTGTAGCTTCAAGAAAACTACAAATCTCTGAAAGTTGTTGAATTGGAGACTTTATTATGGCTCCAATAGTTTCATTACTTGAATCAGAATCATCTAGATCATAAAAATGAAGACTTTCTAATAATTTTCTTATTGTTGGTTTTAATTCGTAATTGTTGTTTTTTAATTCAATAGCTAAAGGAATAATTATGTCATTCTCTACTTCAGAAGTAATCTTACTATTTACAAAATAGGCATATATTTTTCTACAAATATTTTTAGCAGTTTCTTCTTTATCAAAAATCATTTCTACAAAATCATCAAGTTCTGACTCAATTGAATCTGCATTATTACCTGAATTTATAACCCTGTTATTGAAAGCACTACTGAAATTTTTTGAATTGGTATTGTGGTCAGAAAAAACAATAGTTCCTCTTGGAATTCCTGTTTCCTGATCTATACTTGTGCGATCTTGTTGCCTTCTAAAACCTGTCAATACTTTTGCTGCTTCTACAATATCTACTTCGGTATAATTTGTATAATTTCCTGGAGCAATCTGATTGCCTTTTCCAATGGTAAATAATTCTAAAAACTCTCTTGCGTAATTTTCATTTGGAGCTTGCTTTACATTAGAAGTATTGTTCAAATAATTTAACATAGAATTATTTAAAGTCATTTTTTTGGCTAACGTTTTATAATTCCCAAACGAATAAAAAAGCAATAATCGAATGTAATCATAAAATTCTGTCGCAGATCCAGCACCTTTAGATTTCTGAACTGTAAATCTTGTAGATAAAAAATGACATAATTTATATTTAATATTTGGAGAATGTACTGAATTATACCACCACCAACCAGAAACTATAGAAGCTTTTCTTTCTTGCTCTTGAAATGATGTTGAAATATTGGAAGATTCTGTCCAATAACCATCTGGAGAACCAATTGGTAAAGGATCATACGGTAAATCAATAGCAAAAGGGATTTCTGTAAACAAAGTATCTAGTGCCTGACTTGGTGTTAATGAAGAAAATTGAGATATTAAGGAATGGGTATAAACAAAACTTGAACGTCTTAGCAAATGTTTGGCATTTTTTTGACCTAATACTGAAGTGTATGGAGATAAAGATGCCATTTAAAAATATTCAATTTAAGTTTTGTTAAAGATAAATATTAATTTAAACTAGTTTTAAATTTTCTTTAAAATTTTCTTAGCAATTGATCTTATAGCAATTTCATTTTTTAAGAGATTTAAATTTTCACAAATAAAATCTATATGAGGAAATGATAAATCCAAATTAATTTCGAATACTTTTTCTAGAATACAATATGCTCTAACGTGAAGTTTATCATTTGTTTTAAAAGTAAATCGAACTAATTTATCTAAAAAAAAAGGATTTTGAATAATGAAATTTCCATTATCAATTCTACTTTGAGTATGAGCCGAACTTTTAGTAATTCTATATAATAATTCTAAATTCATTTTGTAAATATATCTAATTTGCAAAAAAGTCTAAATACTTACTACTTTATAGTTTGAACTTGTTTAAATTTGCACCTTATTTTAAATTTACCTAAATGATACATCTTCACGATAAAACTTTCGAACCTTTTATTTCTTCAGAAGAAATAGATTTTGCTATAAAAAACATGGCAAAACAAATGGATGATGATTTCTTTGATGAAACCCCTGTGTTTATTGGAGTTTTGAATGGTGCTTTTATGGTTATGGCAGATTTGTTAAAACAATATAGAGGTATGTGTGAAGTTAGTTTTGTAAAAATGGCTTCATATGAAGGAACAAAATCTACTCATGATGTAAAACAATTGATAGGATTAAACCAAAATCTAGAAGGAAGAACTGTAGTTATAGTTGAAGATATTGTAGATACTGGCAATACTATTGAGGAACTGAAAGCTATTTTTAAAGATAAAAAAGTAAAACATTTTAAAATTGCTACTTTATTTCTAAAACCAGAAGCCTATAAAAAAGATATTAAAATAGATTATGTTGGTATTAGAATTCCAAATAAATTTATTGTTGGCTATGGTCTAGACTATGATGGATTGGGAAGAAATTTACCCGATGTCTACCAATTATCAGAATAACTACAGCAACTCAATTCAAATTTAAATTTTAATAATTTTTACAAAATGATTAATATCGTTCTTTTTGGAAAACCTGGAGCAGGAAAAGGCACACAAGCAGAATTTTTAAAAGAAAAATACAATCTTACCCATCTTTCTACAGGAGATATTTTTAGATATAATATTAAAAATGAAACCGAATTAGGAAAATTAGCCAAAACTTTTATGGATAAAGGTGATTTGGTTCCTGATGAAGTCACTATAAAAATGTTAGAAAGTGAAGTTGAAAAAAATACGCATACTGCCGGTTTTTTATTTGATGGTTTTCCAAGAACACTAGCACAAGCAGCATCTTTAGATAGTTTTTTACAATCAAAAAATCAAAAAATAACTGCAACAATTGCATTAGAAGCAGACGATGAAATTCTTATAAAAAGATTATTAGAAAGAGGAAAAACTTCTGGAAGACCTGATGATCAAGACGAGGAAAAAATTAGAAATAGATATCAAGAATACAATGAAAAAACAGCACCTTTGATGCAATATTACAAAACTCAAAATAAGTTTCATGCTGTAAACGGTATTGGAACAATTCAAGAAATTACAGAAAGATTAAGTAAAGTAATTGATAATTTGTAATTTAGCCTTAATTTAGATTAACCAAAAAATAAAAAATTGGAAATACTTATCATTTTCTTTTTGATTCTACTTAACGGAGTTTTTTCAATGTCAGAAATCGCATTGATTTCGGCCAGAAAAAACCGACTTGAGACCGCAGCAAAAAAAGGAAATACAAATGCGAGAGTGGCTTTAGACTTAGCCAATTCGCCAAACAAATTTTTATCTACTGTACAAATTGGGATTACCTTAATTGGTATTTTGACAGGTATCTATTCTGGAGAAAAAATTACAGACGATGTAAGGTTTTTTTATGATGGGTTTTTATTTTTGCAACCCTATTCTAAAAGTTTGTCAGTAGGAACAGTAGTAGTTATTCTTACTTTTTTCTCATTAGTCTTAGGAGAATTATTGCCAAAACGAATAGGTCTGAATTATCCAGAAGCAATTGCAAAAGGAGTCGCCGTACCTATGAAAATTATGTCAGTAATCACAGCACCATTTATTTGGTTACTAACACATTCAACAGATTTTATTTTAGATGTTTTAAAAATAAAACCTACTGCTGATGGTAAAGTAACCGAAGAAGAAATCAAAGCCATTATCAAAGAAGGAACAGAAGGTGGAGAAGTTCAAGAGATTGAACAAGATATTGTGGAAAGAGTTTTTCATATCGGAGATAGAAAAGTAAACTCATTAATGACACATAGAAAATCTATTGTTTATCTATCATTAGAAGATAATATTGTAGAGTTAAAAGCTAAAGTTCTTGACGAATTACATTCGGTTTATCCGGTTTGTGAAGAAAATCTTGATGATGTAATAGGTATAGTTTTACTTAAGGATTTATTTGCAAATTTCGAAAAAGGAAATTTTGATTTAAAATCTATCACAAGAGATCCATTTTATTTTATAGAGCATACTTCAGCATATAAAGCACTAGAAAATTTCAAAAAAACAAAAGTACATTATGCATTAGTAACAGATGAGTATGGTGTTTTTCAAGGAATAATCACATTAAACGATATTTTAGAAGCATTAGTTGGAGATGCTGCAGACTTTTATGCCGATGATTTCAAATTAATAGCGAGAGAAGATGGCACTTGGTTGGTAGACGGACATTATTCATTACACGATTTTCTTACCTATTTTGATATGGATGATCTTACCAATGACTATGATGTTACCACCGTAAGCGGATTGATTATGACTGAATTAGGGAATATTCCAAAACAAGGAGAAAAACTCATTTGGAACAAATTAGAAATGGAAGTCATTGATATGGATGGCGTAAAAATTGACAAAGTTCTTGTAAAAGCAATTAAAGAATAGTTTAAACAGTTAGTAATCAGTTATAAATTATAATTGAAAACAAACATAAGAACTGAATACAAAAAAAATGACAGAGGGGAATTTTGTTGATTACGTAAAAATATATGTTTCTTCAGGAAAAGGCGGGAAAGGTTCAACGCATTTACATAGAGAAAAATTTATAGAAAAAGGTGGCCCAGATGGTGGTGATGGTGGTCGTGGTGGTCACGTTTATCTTGTTGGAAACAAAGGATTATGGACATTATTTCATTTAAAATTCGCTAGACATGTCAAAGCAGGACATGGTGGTGATGGTGGTAGTTCCAGAAGTACGGGTTCTGATGGAGAAGATAAATTTATCGAAGTGCCATTAGGAACTGTTGTTCGCGATAAAGAAACAGATGAAATACTTTTTGAAATTACTGAAGATGGAGAAAAAAGAATTTTAGCTCAAGGCGGAAAAGGTGGTTTAGGTAACTGGAATTTTAGAAGTTCTACCAATCAAACGCCAAGATATGCCCAACCTGGACTACCATCTGAAGAAATGGATGTAATTCTAGAGCTGAAAGTATTGGCAGATGTAGGTTTAGTTGGTTTTCCAAATGCAGGAAAATCTACTTTATTATCTGTTTTAACTTCTGCAAAACCAAAAATTGCAGATTATCCTTTTACAACCCTAAAACCTAATTTGGGAATTGTTGCCTATCGTGATTTTCAATCTTTTGTGATTGCAGACATACCTGGAATCATTGAAGGTGCTGCCGAAGGAAAAGGGTTAGGTCATTATTTCCTTAGGCATATTGAAAGAAATTCAACTTTACTTTTTTTAGTTCCTGCAGATGCTGACGATATCAAAAAAGAATATGATATTTTATTAGACGAATTGCGTCGTTATAATCCAGAAATGCTTGATAAAGATAGGCTTGTGGTTGTTTCAAAATCTGATATGCTTGACGATGAATTAAAAAAAGAAATGAAAAAACAATTAGATAAAGATTTCAAAGGCATACCTTATATGTTTATTTCATCTGTTGCACAACAGGGTTTGACAGAATTGAAAGATAAGTTATGGGCAATGCTGAATGTTAATGAAGAATAAAATCTAAATTTTAAATAATCAGAAAGCTATCTTTTTTAGGTAGCTTTTTTTGTTTGATATATCTAAATCCTTAAATTTAGTTAAAATTTACTACAACGATTTAGTTTTCTTTTCTATTACTAAATGAGTATTCTGAAAATGAATTATATTCGCATTTTAAAAAATGAAGGTATTTATCAACAGTTTGTAACTATTTCCATAATCTGTAGACTAGTATTTCAAATTAACTAACTTTTAATTATAAAGATGAAAAAAATTATTTTATCATTACTTATAGGAATTATGTTTATTCCTACAAGCGTAAAAGCAGATGAAGGAATGTGGTTTTTAATGTTCATAGAACGTTTAAATCATCGCGATATGCAAAAAATGGGCTTGCAATTGACAGCCGAAGAGATTTACAGTATCAACAATCACAGTTTGAAAGATGCCATAGTGCAATTTAATGGAGGTTGTACTGCTGAAATTATTTCTAAAGATGGTTTAGTCTTAACCAATCACCATTGTGGTTATGATGCTATTGCAGAACTTTCAACTGCAGAAAAAAACTATTTAAAAGATGGTTATTGGGCTGCAAACAAAAAAGCAGAAATAAAACCATCAAGTTTATACGTTCGTTTCTTTGTTCGTATGGATGATTGCACCAAACGTATTTTAGCAAAAGTAAACGCTTCTATGAGTGAAGCAGATAGAGAAAAAGCAATCAATGCTGAAATTGCTACAATAGAAAAAGAAAACAACGAAGGCGGAAAATATACCGTTTCTGTTCGTCCATTTTTTCAAGGAAACGAGTATTACTATTTTGTTTACCAAGATTATAAAGATGTTCGATTAGTAGGAACACCACCAGAGAGTTTAGGAAAATTTGGTGGAGATACAGACAACTGGGAATGGCCACGTCACACTGCAGATTTCTCTATGTTTAGAGTTTATGCAAATGCAGATGGCACTCCAGCTGATTATTCTGAAAACAATGTTCCACTAAAACCTAAACACTATTTACCTGTAAATTTAGGAGGAGTAAAAGAAAATGACTTTGCCATGATTTTGGGTTATCCTGGTCGTACTAATCGTTGGATGCCTGCTGGTGGTATTGAGCAAAATGTAAAATTTGCTTATCCTGCTTGGGTTGAAGGTGCAAAAACAGGTATGGATGCCATGAAAAAATACATGAATCAAAGTGATGCCTTAAACTTAGTTTATGCATCTAAATATGCTTCTACAGCCAATTACTGGAAAAACCGTCAAGGAATGATTGATGCGCTTTCTAAATTTGGAACTGCAAAATCTAAAGCAGTACAAGAGACCAAATTTAATAAATGGGCAAACAAACCAGCAAACAAAGCTAAGTACGGAAATGTTGTAGCAAACATCAATAAATATTATGCTTTAACAAACGAAAAATCACGTCACGATAATTATTTACAACAATTGTTTAGAACCTCTGCTTTTGGTGCAATTGGTAGAACATTAGGTAAACAATTAGATACCTACGTAAAAGCTGATGCAAACAAACGTAAAGAATTGGCTCCAAAAGTTTTAGAAATGGCAGAAGGAATCTTCACAGATTTACATATTCCTGCAGAAAAAGATTTATTAGCTGCACAATTAAAAATGTATGCTACAAAATCTATTGGATACAACATTGCTCCTATGGTTAAGAAAATAGGAGACGAAAACAATAACGATTTTACGAATTTTGCAAATGCTGCAATCGATTTAAGTATTTTAACATCATTAGATAAAGTAAAAGCATTTTTGCAATTACCAAGTCAAGGATTGTTAGACAACGATCCTCTTTATGCTATTTCAAATGATATGTTAACACAATTTACATCAAAATCTGACGAAATTGCTAAAGCTCAAAACGAATATGGTGCTTCTTTCCGACTTTTAGTAGAAGGTTTACGTGAGTCAAAAATTGGTACAATCAAATATCCAGATGCAAACTCAACATTGAGATTAACTTATGGAAAAGTAAGATCATTGCCCGCAGATAAAAGGAATGATGCAGTTGTAAATAATTATACAACCTTAGCCGGACAAGTAAAAAAATACAAAAAAGGAGATCAAGAATTTGATTTACCTGCTCGTATTTTAGAAATGAATAAGAATAAAGATTTTGGTCGCTATGCTGACAAAGACGGATCATTACATGTCAATTTCTTAACTGATAATGATATTACAGGAGGAAACTCTGGTTCTCCAGTACTAAACGGAAAAGGAGAATTAATTGGACTTGCCTTTGATGGAAACATTGAAGCAATGGCTGGTGATGTCATCTTTGACCAAAAATTACAAAGAACCATCAATGTAGATATTAGATATGTATTATGGGTAATTGAAAATTTCTCAAATGCCAAACACATTGTAGACGAAATGACTTTGGTAAAATAGAATAATTTAAGTTTTATATTTTAGAAACCGCCTTGTGAATCAAACAAGGCGGTTTTTTTTATTCCTAATTATAGTAATTAACAATGAATTATAAAAATCACTGCAATCACATTAATATTACTTTTTGACCTAAAAATATTTTATAAATAAATCATAATCTTTATTTAACAGTATTATTTTTTGTAGTATTTTACATTATTATATGTCATTTTTATGTATTTCGTCGATTTTTTATGCTTTTTATCGGACAAAAATTTTGTAGATTCAAATTCTAAACCTACTTTTGACTCGTAAAATAAATTTATTCATTAAAACCGTTTTCGGGGGAAAAAAAGAATTATGAAAACAATTACATTTAATATGAAAAAAGTATTCTTTACTTTAATGCTAATCTTAATCACGATGATTGGGCATTCGCAGATTGCACAGCGTGG
>JAYTIV010000217.1:0-6497 GCA_043731625.1 Flavobacterium sp.
GGTTTAACGGTTTTATCCATAAAGGATACATTTATTCCAGGTTCTTTTTTTACTGCGTTTTGAGCCATAGCTGCAGAAACACTGAATAGCATTATAATTCCTGAAACATATTTAATTTTTAATTTCATATTTTAAATTTAATTTTTGATTATTTTTTTGATAACTGTTTGATTTTCTGTTTTTATTTTTACAAAATAGACTCCGTTCATAATTGCAGATAAATCTAATGGAATATCTCCTGAATTATTTTGAAAATTGTTTTTTAATACAATCGTTTTTCCAGACACATCATTTACTTCAATACTTTCTGGAATTGCATTTCCTAATCCAATATTGAAAACTCCTTTTGAAGGATTTGGGTAGATTGCTATTTTGTTTAAATCGAATTGTTGAGTAGAAAGTGGTGTTCCTTCTACCAGAAAATCATCAACTACAACACCTAATTGAGTTACTCCGCCATCAGAATGAAATACAATTCTGAACATAATATTAGCAAAACCTCCTAATTGGTTTAATGGGTATTCATACGTTGTTAATGTGGTATTGGTTCCTGTCCATTGACCTCCAGGACAATTGTTACAATCATTTCCTGTGGTGAGTTCTGTTCTATCGCTATTATACCAGTTGGTTCCCATTTCACCAAGATCATACCAAACACCTCCAGAATTTACAGAATATTGAACATAAACTACATCCCAATTTTCTTCTAAATCATAAGCCATCTTGAAACTTATTTTAGGATTTGTTAATTGTGTTAAATCATAACAGCCAGAAACTAAGAAACTTTTTCGATTGTCTTCGTAATTTCCTGATAAATTAGAAGCATAAACATTATTTGTGCCTGAGTTTATAACTCCTCCTGAACAAATACCACGTTGCCATGTTGAAAGTAAGCCAGAATCATCATAAGCCAAAAGATTATCAGTGCTTGATTCAAAAGTGTTTACTTGGTTTAAAATTCCTGGAGTATTAATGTAGAAAGTTTTGATGGCTGTATTGTTTTCACTAATACCATCATTCAAAATAGTACTTGTTACTGCCAAATTATACGAACCGCTTCCTAATGATACTTCTGGTAATGTTATTGTTGCAAATTGATCCGGATTTAAAACACCATTCCAATCATAACTATAATTTGTAGTGTTGATTGCATAATTGATGGAAACGTTGTTTATAACATTAGAACCATTATTTTTAATCTTTATTTGAGGTGTTACTGAATTTTGTGTACAACTTATTTCAGTTGAAATTGGACTCAAAATTTCAGATAATTTCACGTCATTAAGAGGCACTTCTACTACTATACTTGACTGCCATACACCTCTACCATATGTAGCTGCCGTTATTTTTTTGTCTTCTAAATTAATGTCTAAATCAGAAATTGAAACATTAGGCAAATTTGTATCATAAGCTTCCCATCTAAACATGGTATCATCACGATAAAAAACCCCTAAACTTGTTCCTACAAACAGAGGATTATTTGAATTTTGACCTTGATGCACAATTACATTTTTAGCAATACTTGGAAGTCCGAGACTAATATTTGTAAATGAGTTACCACCATCTATTGATTTTAATGTTTGTCCAGAAGTTCCTTGTGTTGTCAAATAGATTATTTCACTGTTGGTTGAATGAATATCTATTGAAGTTATATTTGCCGGTGCATTATATATAGATTCGAAATTGATTCCTTTATCGGTACTTTTGTATAACTCACTTGAACTTGAGATATAAATATTATTATTATTACTAGGGTCAATGGTTACAACTCTAAAATCTCCTATTCCTAAATCTTCTACATTTTGTCTTTCCCAAACTCCATTATTTAGTTTATAGAGATTCGAATAACCAGCATACAATTCTCCTATAGAATTCATTACTAAAGGAGTTACCCAATTTCCACCATCATCATTTGTTCCTGTTTCTGCTACTGGTGCACTTATTCCTCCTGAAGAAGAATTTCCTGCATTATTACTAATATAAAGGTTTCCTCCAAATTGAATAAACCCAAAATATTTGTTGCTGTTGTTTGGGTCAATGGCAGTATCCATTCCGTCTGCTCCAAAATAATTTTTCCATTGATTATCGCTATAAGCATGGCCTCCATTATCTTGATGTCCAGTCATCATTTTTGATGCTGATTGAGTAGATATAGCGATTTTATATATCATTCCTATTTGAGCCGTTGCTGTTAAATCTGTAAACGATGCCGAATTATCTGTAGAAACATAAACTCCACCATCACTGCCACAATATAATCTATTCCCAAAAAAACGAAGATGATGAATATCTGCGTGAGTGTATCTTGGACTTGATGGTGAGCTCCAATTATTTCTTTTAATAAAAGAATTTCCTCCGTTTGTAGAACGCCATAAATTTAAACAACCAGTATATAATTCATCTGCATTTGTTGGAGAAACAGCAAAAGCTAAATCATACCATGACTGGTTTGATTCGAAAACATCTGAGTTATTGGCAGTTCTTATAAAAGTAGCTCCAGAATCTATAGATTTGTATACGCCTTGAAAACCACCGCTAGAATTAGAACTTAGAATATAAATAATATTTGCGTTTGCTGGAGTTACATCCATTATCATTCTGCCTGACGAAGTTGGCAAACCGGTTGCTGTAGCTGCAAAAGTACTTCCTGCATCTGTAGATTTATAAAATCTATTTTGACTTACAGCATAAACAGTATTGGGATCATTTGGTTTTAATCTTAATCGTCCTTGAGAGAAATCTCCAGACCTTGTATTTGTCCAAGTTACACCAGCATTTGTTGATTTATAAATTCCATTAGAGGTTGCTACCCATAACATATTTACATCTGATGGATTGATAAGAATGTCTCCGGAAAAAGTATTGGTATTGGTAAAAATTAATCCAGTAGTACTCCAATTCAATCCTCCATCGATAGATTTCATCACTCCAATAGAGTAGGTGTCTGAACCATCACAATCTCCTGTTGAAATATAAATAATGTTTGAATTTGTTGGGCTAACCGCAATTCCAGAAACTCCTATTTGTGGTAGATTGTCTGAAAGCGGTATCCAATTTGTACCGTTGGTAGTAGACTTCCAAATTCCTCCAGCAGGAGTTCCTATGTATACAATATTTGGGTTTGAAGGATCTTCATACACAACATTTACTCTACCTTGTCCAGATGACCAAGAACCAGTATTAGTATGAGTAAATGGTCCAATAGGCATCCAATTACTATCGGGCACAAGTGTTGTGAATCTTCTGTTTTGACTTTCTTTTTTCTGATTAAAAGCACTCCACATTTCATCTGGAGTAATAATAAAACCTTGCGGATTGGTTTTGTTACTCCAATGATTTTCCCATCGCATAAATGGCTTAAAACCACTTCCCTTTTTGTTCTTATTATGGCTTTCCCAATAAGCATCAAAGGTGCTTTTTAATTCGTCAATTGAGGTTTGCTTGTTTTTATTCAAACCTTTTTTTGAATCATTAATTGGTTTCATCCATGGTGCAGAAGGATTGAATTGAGCAAAACCTATGAAACTTGATAATAATATTAAAAACAAGTAATACTTTTTCATTTTGTATAATTTTACTTCAAAATTAATAAAGATTTTTGATTATTTCTTTTAAAAAATATGTTTCTATTAAAAATTATACTTTGTTTAACTATTTTTTATTGCTTTTTTAAAAAGTTTACACTTTACAATTCAATACTTTTGCAAAAAATTTCTTTATGTTAGATTTCTTAAAAAAATTTAAAATCTTCTTTAGTGTTATGGCGGTACTTTCTGTCATTATTATTGCATTGTTTTATTTTGCTTTAAAACCCAAAAAGACATTGAAAATTTATAATCCAGCAGATGTCAACCCAGAAATGGTAGATAGTACCGTGCAGTATATAAGTAAATACCACACAATTGCTGATTTTTCTTTTATCAATCAAAACGGAAAAACCATAACTCAAAAGGATTATGAAGGCAAAATATATGTTGCTGATTTTTTCTTTACTACTTGTGGTTCTATTTGTCCAATAATGACAACTAATATGGTTGATATACAGAAAGCAATTCTACACAATCCTAAGGTTTTGTTGCTATCTCATACTGTTTTTCCTGAAATTGACAGCGTTCCAGTTCTAAAAAAATATGCAATTGATAAAGGTGTTATTGATAGCAAATGGAACTTGGTTACGGGTGATAAAAAAGAAATTTATAAATTGGCAAGAAAATCATACTTGGCAGTAAAACAAGGAAAACCATCAGAACTTTATGACATGGTCCATACCGAAAATTTCGTGCTTATTGATACCAAAAGACGTGTTAGAGGATTTTATGATGGTACTAAAAAAGAAGAAATTCAACTATTAATTGAAGATATTAATTGGCTTTCTCAAAACGAAGATTAATTTAATAAATACCTTAAATTATTTTTTTATCAGTACTTTTGTAATCTTAATTCAATCTAAATAAGATTTGCGAACAACCATTCATTCATTAAAAAAAGGACAAAAAGGAATCATTAAAGACTTTGATATTGATATTGTTCCTTTAAAATTACTCGAAATGGGTTGTTTGCCTGGCAATATAGTAGAATTGCTTCAAATTGCTCCTTTTGGAGATCCTTTATATCTGAATATTAATGGTTCTCATCTTACCATTCGAGTAGAAACTGCTCGTGAGATTGAAGTAGAAATAATAAAAAATAACATCTAATGAAGAGCGCACAAAATATTAATGTCGCACTTATTGGAAATCCAAATACCGGTAAAACTTCAGTTTTTAATCAACTCACAGGACTGAATCAGCAAGTTGGGAATTATCCCGGAATTACTGTCGAAAAAAAAATAGGGTTCTGCAAACTTCCTAATAATATTAAGGCTAATATTCTTGATTTACCTGGAACATATAGCCTGAATGCCAGTTCTATAGATGAAAATGTAGTTATAGAATTATTACTCAACAAAAACGATAAATTATATCCAGATGTAGTGCTATTGATTACCGATGTAGAGAATTTGAAACGTAACTTATTGTTATTTACACAGATTAAAGATTTAGAAATCCCAACCATTCTTGTTATCAATATGGCTGACAGAATGGAATATAAAGGAATTTCACTCAATATTCCTTATCTCGAAGAACATCTAAAAACAAAAATTGCACTTGTTAGTTCAAGAAAAGGAAAAGGCATTGATGAATTAAAAAATTTAATTGTTACCTATAAAACAATTTCAACAGAACCTTGCCTTAATGCCTCAAGTATTGATATTGATTATTTTAATAATTTACGCAAAACTTTTCCCAACCAATTACTTTATAAATTATGGTTGGTTATTACTCAAGATGTAAATTTCTTAAATCTTGATCGTAATGAAATAAGCGGGAGTTTTACCAAATCACATTCTGATTTGAAACGATTACAACAAAAGGAAACCATCAAAAGATATCAATTTATAAACGATGTTTTAAAGGAAGGATTAAAAATAGACACTACAATTGCTAAAGATTTTAGAAGTAAATTAGATCGTGTTTTGACACACAAAGTTTGGGGATATGTTATATTCTTTTTAATCTTATTTGTCATTTTTCAATCTATTTTTGTGTGGTCAAAAATTCCAATGGATTTTATTGATAGCACCTTTGCTTCACTTAGTTCATTGGCCAACGAAAAATTAGCACCAGGTGTTTTGACAAATTTAATTTCAGAAGGAATCATTCCTGGAATTGGTGGAATCTTAATTTTTATACCACAAATTGCTTTCTTGTTTTTATTTATTTCTATCCTAGAAGAAAGCGGTTATATGAGTCGTGTTGTTTTTCTGATGGATAAAATAATGCGCAAATTTGGACTTTCCGGCAAAAGTGTAGTGCCCTTAATTTCTGGAACCGCTTGTGCTATTCCTGCAATTATGGCAACTAGAAATATTGAAAACTGGAAAGAACGATTAATTACAATTCTAGTTACACCTTTTACAACTTGTTCTGCAAGGTTACCTGTTTATGCAATTATTATTGGTCTTGTTATTCCTGATAGATATGTTTTAGGTATCTTGAATCTTCAAGGAATTACCCTAATGCTGCTCTATCTTTTAGGTTTTGGAATGGCTATTTTTTCTGCTTACATTTTAAATAAAATTCTGAAAATAAAAGGCAAAACCTATTTTGTAGTCGAAATGCCTAATTATAAACTTCCTCTTTTTAAAAATGTTTTAATAAATGTAATTGAAAAAACAAAAGCATTTGTCTTTGGAGCAGGAAAAATCATTTTGGCGATTTCTGTAATTTTATGGTTTTTGGCATCAAATGGTTCAGGAGCAAATTTTAATAATGCAACCGAAATAATTAAAGAAAAACACATTCAAAATCCGTTATCTAAAACTGATTTTGATAATGCCGTTGCATCACAAAAGCTAGAAAGTTCCTATATAGGTGTAATGGGAAAAGCTATTGAGCCTGCAATTGCTCCATTGGGTTATGACTGGAAAATAGGTATTGCAGTAATAAGTTCGTTTG
>JAYTIV010000218.1:0-16735 GCA_043731625.1 Flavobacterium sp.
CTAAAGTGGTATAGGTTTTTTTAGATTCTAAATAAAATTTTCCGTTTTCATCAGCAATAACTCCTTCAGGTGAATTTTTAAAAGCTACTGTAGCGTAAGACACAGGTTGTTTGGCATCGTCTAAAACAACACCACTTACTTTTGTTTGAGAAAAAGCAAATGTTGAAACTAAAAATATAAAAGCTAATACGTTTTTCATTGAAATTATTTTTTAAAAAAAAATCCCGAAAAAATCGGGATTCAAATATACTTTTTTTAGATTAATTTTCTAATCTAAAATGTTACAATATTATTTGTATAGTACTTTTTTAACAGCTTTTACCACATCGTTACTATTTGGTAACCATTCTTTTAATAAAGTTGGCGAATATGGCGCAGGTGTATCAGCAGTAGTAATTCTTTGAATTGGCGCATCTAAGAAATCAAACGCACGTTCTTGAACAATATACGTAATTTCAGAAGCAACACTTGCAAAAGGCCAAGCTTCTTCTAGAACAACTAATCTGTTTGTTTTTTTAACCGAAGTTAAAATAGCATCATAATCCATTGGGCGAACCGTTCTCAAATCAATAATTTCGCAAGAAATACCTTCTTTTGCCAATTCGTCTGCAGCTAGATGCGCTTCTTTTATAATTTTACCAAAAGATACAATTGTTACATCTGTACCTTCACGTTTGATATCTGCAACACCAAGCGGAATAGTATAATCACCTTCTGGAACTTCTCCTTTATCACCATACATTTGCTCACTTTCCATAAAAATCACAGGATCATTATCGCGTATAGCGGCTTTCAATAACCCTTTTGCATCATAAACGGTACTTGGTACAACCACTTTTAGACCTGGAGTATTTGCAAACCAATTTTCAAAAGCTTGTGAGTGTGTTGCTCCCAATTGTCCAGCAGAAGCCGTTGGACCACGAAAAACCATTGGCATTGGGAATTGTCCCGCAGACATTTGGCGCATTTTGGCAGCATTATTTATAATTTGGTCAATTCCAACCAACGAGAAATTAAAAGTCATATATTCAACAATTGGTCTGCAACCATTCATTGCCGAACCAACAGCAATACCTGCAAAACCCAACTCAGCAATAGGAGTATCAATTACTCTTTTAGGGCCAAATTCATCCAACATTCCTTTCGAAGCTTTGTATGCACCATTATATTCCGCAACTTCTTCACCCATTAAATAAACGGTTTCATCGCGACGCATTTCTTCACTCATCGCCTCACAAATTGCTTCTCTAAATTGTATCGTTCTCATAATTTATTATCTATCTGAAAATTTGAAAAGCAAAAATAAATATTTTATATCACTAAAAGGCATAAATTGGTTAAAATAATCAGGAGCTTTTTCCAGCTATTCACTCTATCTTTTCCTGACTAAAGAAGTCAGAAAAAGGATGCCGTTTCTATCTGGGCTACGAAATCGATATAATACTGAAAAAATATTATGCGCGCATACCTTATTTTTAAAAAATAAATTACTAATTTTGTGCTCACATTTCACAAAATAATTATTCATTATGAAAATATTAGTTTGCATCAGTCACGTTCCTGATACTACTTCAAAAATTAATTTTACCAATAACGATTCAGAATTTGATACTAATGGGGTACAATTTGTAATCAACCCAAATGATGAATTTGGTCTTACACGCGCCATTTGGTTTCAAGAACAACAAGGTGCCAATGTAACTGTTGTAAATGTTGGTGGTCCAGATACTGAGCCTACGCTAAGAAAAGCACTTGCGATTGGCGCAAACGAAGCTATTCGTATCAATGCAAATCCTACCGATGGTTTTTTTGTTGCCAAACAACTTGCCGAAGTAATTAAAAACGGTGGTTATGATTTAGTAATTGCAGGTAGAGAATCATTAGATTACAATGGCGGAATGGTTCCAGGTATGATGGCCGGATTATTAGGTTTCAACTTTGTAAATTCTTGTATCGAACTAACTGTAGATGGAACATCTGCAAAAGCATCAAGAGAAATTGATGGCGGAAAAGAAATTGTTTCTACTTCATTACCATTAATAATTGGTGGTCAAAAAGGTTTGGTTGAAGAAAAAGATTTACGAATTCCAAATATGCGTGGTATTATGACTGCAAGAACTAAAGTTTTAACAGTTTTAGAACCAGTTTCAGCAGTTTCAGAAACCAAAGCAGTAAAATTTGAAAAACCAGCACCAAAATCAGCAGTAAAATTGGTAAGTGCTGATAACTTAGATGAATTAATCAATTTATTACACAACGAAGCAAAAGTAATCTAATTGTCTAAAGCCTTATGTCAAATGTCGAAAGATTTTAGCTAACAACTATTCTTTATGACTTTATGACTTTAAAACTTTATGACTTAAATCTAAAATCTTATGTCTATATTAATATATGCAGAATCTGCAGAAGGAAAATTTAAGAAAGTAGCTTTCGAATTGGCTTCTTACGCAAAAAAAGTAGCTTCATCACTAGGAACAACCGTTACGGCAATAACTGTAAATGCTGGTGATGTTTCTGAACTTTCTAAATATGGTGTTGATAAAGTACTAAAAGTATCCAACGATAAATTAAATGGATTTACAGCAAAAGCATATGCTGATGCTATCAAACAAGCCGCTCAAAAAGAAAATGTGAAACTTGTTTTATTATCATCAACTACAGATAGTTTATATTTAGCACCACTAGTTTCAGTAGGATTAGATGCTGGATTTGCTTCAAATGTAGTTGGTTTGCCAATTTCTACATCTCCATTTCAAGTAAAAAGAAATGCTTTTTCAAACAAAGCATTCAATATAACAGAAATTGCAACAGATGTAAAAGTGTTAAGCTTGGCAAAAAACTCCTATGGTATTTTTGAAAATGCTTCGACATTGACCGAAGAAGATTTTAATCCAACAATAAGCGATGCTGATTTTGGAGTAAAAGTACAATCTGTAGAAAAATCATCCGGAAAGGTAACTATTGCAGATGCTGATATTGTAGTTTCTGCAGGTCGTGGTTTGAAAGGTCCAGAAAATTGGGGAATGATTGAAGAACTTGCTTCAGTTCTTGGAGCTGCAACTGCTTGTTCTAAACCAGTTTCAGATTTAGGCTGGCGTCCTCACGGAGAACACGTTGGCCAAACCGGAAAACCTGTTGCAACCAATTTATATATTGCCATTGGAATCTCTGGAGCAATACAACATATTGCAGGAATCAATTCTTCAAAAGTAAAAGTAGTAATCAATACAGATCCAGAAGCTCCATTCTTTAAAGTTGCAGACTATGGAGTTGTGGGAGATGCATTTGAAATTGTTCCTAAATTAATCGAAAAATTAAAAGCATTTAAAGCTCATAATTAATAGTTTTTTAATAAATTAGTGCCTACTAAAAAGGCTATCTAGATTTAGAAAGTTTAGATAGCCTTTTTTTTATTAAAAAAAAATTTTAGAATTTTATTTTAAATCATTGTACTTTTGCAATTATGAGTTTAGTAAAATTAACAATAAAAGGAATATCCTACAGCCAAACCCAAAATGGCGCGTATGCTTTAATCCTAAACGAAGAAGATGGCGAAAGGAAATTACCTATTGTCATAGGTGCATTTGAAGCACAATCTATTGCAATAGCTCTAGAAAAAGAAATCAAACCACCAAGACCGCTTACGCACGATTTATTCAAAAATTTTGCCGATCGATTTGATATTGTCGTTAAGCAGGTCATTATACATAAATTAGTTGACGGCGTTTTTTATTCGAGTATTATTTGTGAAAGAGATAAAATTGAAGAAATTATTGATGCCAGAACTTCTGATGCTATTGCATTAGCATTACGATTCAACGCTCCAATATTTACTTACAAAAATATTCTTGATAAAGCCGGAATTTATCTCAAAGGAAATTCATTAGAAGCCGACAAAGACATTCAAGAAATTGAAGGCGTTTTGACATCTCCTGAAACTTTTGGTATGGAAGAAACTAATAAATCTGGCGAAACATATACCAAACACAGTCTTTCTGAACTTCATGAACTTTTAGAAGGTGCCGTAAATGATGAAGATTACGAAAAGGCAGCAAAAATTAGAGACGAAATATCTAAGCGAGAATTATAATTATTGATAGTAAACAAAGTCAATAATTTTAGGCAATAAGCAAAAAGCAACATAGAATGAAACAATATCACGATTTAGTAAAGCACGTTTTAGAAAACGGAATCCAAAAAGGCGATCGAACTGGTACAGGCACAAAAAGTGTTTTTGGTTATCAAATGCGTTTTGATTTAAACGAAGGTTTTCCTATGGTTACCACAAAAAAACTTCACTTAAAATCTATTGTTTATGAATTGCTTTGGTTCTTAAAAGGCGATACCAATATTGGATATCTTCAAGAAAATGGAGTGAAAATATGGGATGAATGGGCAGACGAAAATGGTAATCTTGGTCCAGTTTATGGTCATCAATGGCGAAATTGGAATAGTGAAGAAATTGACCAAATTACAGAACTCATTGAAACTTTAAAAACCAATTCTAATAGTAGAAGAATGCTAATTTCTGCTTGGAATCCATCTGTTTTACCAGACACAACAAAATCTTTTGCAGAGAATGTAGCCAACGGAAAAGTAGCATTGCCACCTTGCCACGCTTTTTTTCAATTTTATGTAGCAGACGGCAAATTATCTTGTCAATTGTACCAACGAAGTGCTGATATTTTTTTGGGTGTACCTTTTAATATTGCATCCTATGCTTTATTAACAATGATGATTGCTCAAGTATGTGGTTTACAATATGGCGAATTTATTCACACTTTTGGTGATGCACATATCTACAACAATCATTTTGAACAATTAGAATTGCAATTATCAAGAGATCCAAAACCATTACCAAAAATGATTTTGAACCCAAATATCAAAAACATTTTCGATTTCACCTTTGAAGATTTTACTTTAGAAGGTTATGAACCTCATCCGCATATCAAAGGAGCTGTGGCGGTGTAAAAAAATCTAATTAATATATAACAAAAAACCTCAAACTTTCGTTTGAGGTTTTTTTTAGAGCGGAAGACGAGGCTCGAACTCGCGACAACCAGCTTGGAAGGCTGGAGCTCTACCAACTGAGCTACTTCCGCATTATTGAGGTGCAAATATAAATAATAAGTTTAGTTTATTGCAAGTTTTTTATAAAAAAAATCCATTTTTTTTCAGTCATCTATTTATTAACAATGTTTCTGAGGATAAAGTTTTTATTATTAATTTGTTATACTTTTGTTGACTTGAAAAAAATCGAAATTTTAATACTAATTATTTAAGAAATAGCTTCAATTGAAACATTTTTTTGTTTGTAATTTTATTTTAGGAATAGAAAATCAGTAGAGAAATGTGTTTTTGAAGTCAATGAATTACAAAATACGAAATCTTATATTTTTTTTATAATTAAGTAATAACTTATATTTTCTAAAAATAAATTAAAATATCATATAAGTGGTATGTCTTTTGTTATTGTAGTTGGTGATTTCTTAATTTTATATTTAAGATATGAATTTTATAATTTTTTGTTTTTATGATTAAAAAATTACTTTTTGGTTTTTTATTACTTCCTGTAATTGGTATTGCTTCTGAAATTGATATTTCTAAAAAAATTGCACTTTCTGTTCAAAGCAATCTTTTTGAAGAGAAAACACTTTTGGTAGATTCTTTATTGATAAAAAGTTTTGATAATAATTTACTTACTTCTTTTTACAGACAAAACCAATATAAAACCATTTGGCTCAAATCTAATACAATCAGACAAACCTTAATAAACTCCTTGATTACATGTGAAGAAGATGGATTGGACCCAAAAGAATATGAAATAAAAAAAATAGATAAATTAGAGAAAAAAGTATCGCAACTTTCAGACAATGAACTAATTAATTTTGATATTCTATTAACATTAAAACTTCAAAAATACATCTCTCAACTTACAAACGGAAGGCTCAACCCAAGAGAATTGTATAAAAATTGGGATTTAAATCCAATAAATTTAGATATAAATGCCCAACTTAAGTCTTTCGACAATCAAGATTCACTGGCTTTAAAAATCGAAAAATTAAAACCCAATCACATTGAATATAAAAAGCTGAAAAAAGCTTTACAGTTAATAAAAACCTATCCAGATGTTACTTTAGATTGTATCGATTTTAAAAAGAAAATAAATCTTAATGAAAGTAGCCCTTCATTAATTTCAATAAAAAAAGCATTGATTTATTGGAAAGATTTAGATTCAATTGCTACCTTAAATACCAAATACAATCACGAAACCTTTGTTGCAGTTAAAAAATTCCAATCTCGAAATGGTTTAAATGCAGATGGCGTTATTGGAAAAAGTACTATTGACGCACTAAATTACTCAAAGAAACAACGCAAAGAGCAAATTATTGCCAATCTAGAAAGATGGAAATGGTTTCCTAGAAATTTAGGTAATCATTATATTATGGTGAACATCCCAGAATTTAATTTGTATTTGGTAAAAGACAATGACACAATAGATACACGTAGAGTTGTTGTAGGGAAGTTAGAAAGAAAATCAGTGGTTTTGACTTCTACTTTTAGTAATATTATTATAAATCCAACTTGGACAGTACCACCAACAATTCTTGAAGAAGATGTATTGCCGGATGCAACCAAAAAGAGAAGTTATTTTACAAAATCGAGTATTACTATATATGATTTTAACAACAAAATTATAAGTCCATATGAATGGAAGAAAGAAAAGTACAAGAATTATAGGTATGTTCAGAAACCTGGTCACAATAACTCATTAGGAGAAGTGAAATTTAATTTCCCAAATAGACATTCGGTTTACTTACACGATACCAATCATAGAGATTTATTTACTCGTTCTTTTAGATCCTTGAGTTCTGGCTGTATTCGAATTGAAAATCCTTTACCGCTAGCAAAATATTTTCTAAACGATGATGTAAATTGGTCTTTAGATAAAATAAATGAAGTGATCAAAACAAGAGTGACCACTTCAATAGATTTAAAAGAAAAAATAAATATTCATCAATTTTATTGGACAGCATCTTTAGATAAAAACAATAACTTTAGGTTTATACCAGATGTTTATAATCTAGACGATGAATTATCAGACAAATTAAGCAATTAACTTTGATGCTGCTTTATAATTTCTAGAAGGATGATAGATAAACAAGCAAGACTTGTTTTTTATTACATTGATAATTTCTTTTGACAATTCAGCAGGAATTGCAGGACAACCTTGACTTCTGCCTAGATATCCTTGAGATTTTAAAATTTTTGGGCTTGAATAATAAGCTCCGTGAACTACAATATCTCTTCCTCTTGCGCGATCATTAATGCCTTTTTCTAAACCGTCTAGTCGTAATGACAAACCGTGTTTACCAATATAACTTTCACCTGTAGCATAAAAACCCAAACTACTTTTGTTAGATTGTTCTGTATTTGAAAATGAAGTTGCATATTCTAACCCAGATTTCATTCCGTGAGAAACAAATGTGTTTATTAATACCGTATTTGTTGATAAATCTATAACCCAAAGTCTTTTTGAAGTTGAAGATAAACTGAAATCTATAAGTGTTATAATATTTTTTTTCACAAGTCCTTTAGCTTTTAAACGGTAAAAACCATTTAATGCATTTGTAAAACTTTCTATTTTAGGTAAAGCTTTGTTTTTAGAATGCAAACTACTATATACTGACTCAATCTTCATCATTGAAGTAGACTCAGTTGTTTTCGCAACTAATTTTGGATCTGTGGTATGTGTTTTATTTGTTGTAAACGACGACAAACAAAACAGTGCTATTGGTAAAATCTTGTAAATCATTTTATTTCTTTAAGTTATACAATAGAATTGGGATTACAAATGTACAAATTTATAGATGCTTTCCAAAAAAAACAATGCTAAATTAACGTTAAAATGCATTTTTTGTCGTTTAAGTGCGTTTTTAGCAGTTATCGCTTACAAAAAAACATCATTCACAAATTTTTTGAAATCTATTAACGCAAATAATTGCACAATATTGCTAAACAATTGTATTTCACATATTTTTTACTATTTTTGTAGGGCAAACCAACCTATTAAATGACTAAGTCGTTAAGAATCTTACTGCTGTTTTTACTTTTTATTTCTACTATTTCTTATAGTCAAAAGAAAAAACTTAATGCTTTGGCATCTGGAAATATAAATATTGATGGTAAACTTGACGAGGAAATTTGGCAATTTGCACCAATCGCTTCTGATTTTTTTATGTATTATCCTGATAATGGCAAACCTGTTGGTCAAGATAAAAAAACCGAAGTTCAAGTAGTTTATAATGACAATGGCGTTTTTATTGCTGCCAAATTATTCGACAATGAACCATCAAAAATGCTGGACGAAATTACCCAACGAGACAATGTTGGCTCATCAGAATTATTTGGCGTTTTTATAAATGGTTTTAACGACAGTCAACAAGATTTTCGTTTTTATGTAAGTCTTTCCGGAGTTCAAACCGATTGTGTTTTTACCAATCAAAATGGTGAGGATCTTTCTTGGGACGCTATTTGGATAAGTGAAACCCAAAAAACTGATTATGGTTGGGTAGTAGAAATGGAAATTCCTTATGCTGCTTTACGTTTTCCAAAAAACAAAACACAAACTTGGGGAATCAATTTCTTTAGAGAAAACAGAAGAGATCGACAATATATGACTTGGAATCCTATCAATCTAAACATACCCAATGATAGTGCACAATCAGGAATATTAACCGGAATTGAAGATGTAGAAACACCTACTCGATTATTTTTGATCCCCTATTCTTCCTTTTATTTAAATTCTAGTGAGTACGAAAAAACACGAGGTGAACTTAAAGGAGGTTTAGATATAAAATACGGTTTAAACGATGCGTTCACATTAGATGCAATTTTAGTTCCAGATTTTGGTCAAACCAAATACGATGATGTTATTCTTAATCTTGGTCCATTTGAACAACAATTTACTGAAAACAGACCTTTTTTTACTGAAAGTACAGACTTATTCCAAAAAGGAAATATTTTCTATTCAAGAAGAATAGGTGAAAATTTAGCTTCTATAGAAACTGCTCCAAACGAAACCATTGATGATTTTCCGAATTCAATAAAACTCATTAATGCTTTAAAAATTTCTGGCAGAAACAAATCTGGATTAGGAATAGGTGTTCTTAATGCTGTAAGCGAAAAAACTAGTGTTACGGTACGTAATAAAGATACTAATCAAACCAAAACAGCATTATTAGAGCCATTAGCAAATTATAATGTTTTTGTACTTGATCAACGTTTTAGGCAAAACTCATCGGTCTCGTTCGTGAATACAAATGTTCTAAAAAACGGATCTTATAAAGATGCCAATGTTTCTGCTTTTGTTTATGATTTAAATACAAAAGCAAATTCTTATAATCTAAAAGGTGATTTCAAATACAGTTATATCAATCAAACTGGAAATGCTGACAACAAAACAGGTTTTAATACCTCAATGAGTATTGGCGAAACTATAGGTAAATATCGCTATAGCCTTTATGGACAATATGTTTCTAAAGATTTTGACGACAATGATTTAGGTATCATCTATCAAACCCATTTTTATTCCCTCAACGGAAATATAAATTATAGAATATTAAATCCAAACAAATATTTTAATGCATTTAGTGTAAAATTAGATTTGATAAATGAATTCGAAAACAAAACCGGAAAAGTTCAAAATTCATTAGTAAAATTAAGCTTTAACACAACCAATTTAAAAAACACCGAAATAGGTTATGGTTTTGTAATTTCTCCAACTAAAACATATGATTTCTACGAACCTCGAAGTTTTGACGAGTCTAAATATGTAATAGTTCCTGAATCTTATAAGTTATATTGTTATTATACATCTAATTTCAACAAAAATTTTGCTGTAGATATTTATCCACAAGTCATAAAACTCAACGAAAAAAACAGAATCAATTATAGATTATCTTTTAGTCCACGTTATCGATTCAATGACCATTTTTCATTAATCTATAGCTTCGAAATATTCAAGCAAGTTAACAATATTGGGTCTGCACAAGATTATGATAATCTCTCTGTTTTTACAAGACGTAATGTTATTTCATACAACAACAATCTTCAAGGTAAATATGCAATCAACAACAAGATGAACTTTAATTTATCTGTACGCCATTATTTGGCTTATGCAACTAGCAATAAGTTTTTGACTTTAGAAAACGACGGAAACTTAACTGAAAACACTACATATACCAATAATGTAGATTCAAACTTCAATACTTGGAACCTCGATTTATCCTATAATTGGTGGTTTGCGCCAGGAAGTCAAGTATCAATTCTCTATCGAAATTTTAATCTAAATACAGATACATACGGTTCAGATTTTAATAAATCATTGAGTCAAAACCTAAGTGACGCTTTCAATAACAACAATCTAAATCATATTTTTTCAATAAGTGTTCGTTATTTTATAGATTACAACACCTTAAAAAAATAACCTTTTTTTGGAGCTATTTCCAGCTGTCCATTTTATCTTTTTTCTTGTTAAAGAAACAAGAAAAAAGGATGCCATTTCCATCTGGGCTAATCAAAAATTATATCGCTTCTAAAATGTAAAATATTGCAATTTCTTTACGAACTTTGCATATAAACAAATTACCATGAACAAGAAAGTAATCCTTATGATCCTTGATGGTTGGGGCAAATCTCCAGATCCAAAAGTATCAGCTATAGACAATGCCAATATCCCATTTATAAATTCACTTTATACCAAATATCCTAGTGCTCAATTACGAACCGATGGTTTGAATGTTGGCTTACCAGAAGGACAAATGGGCAATAGTGAAGTTGGTCATATGAATCTTGGCGCTGGACGTATTGTTTATCAAGATTTGGCTAAAATAAATCTTGCTGTGAAAAAAAATACATTGAGAGAAGAACCTGTTCTCAAAGAAGCTTTTCTATATGCTAAAGAAAAGAATGTTAATGTTCACTTTCTAGGTTTATTATCTGATGGTGGTGTGCATTCACATACATCACATTTAAGAGGATTGATAGATGCGTCTCAAGAATATGGATTGCAAAAAGTTTTTATACATGCCTTCACAGATGGTCGTGATGTAGATCCAAAATCTGGCTCACATTATCTGGAAGATATCACCAACTATATCCATGATACACCTGTAAAACTTGCATCTATTGTAGGACGTTATTACGCAATGGATCGTGATAAACGTTGGGAACGCGTAAAAATAGCTTATGATTTGCTAGTTAATGGCAAGGGTACACATTCAAAAGATGCTGTTTTAAGTATTTTAGATAGTTATCACAACAATGTTACTGATGAGTTTATACAGCCAATACTAATGGTTGATAATAATGATGAACCATTGGCAACTATTAAAGAAAATGATGTGGTAATCTTCTTTAATTTTAGAACCGATAGAGGACGTGAACTAACAGAAGCACTTTCGCAAGAAGATTTTCACGAGCAAAATATGCATAAATTGAATTTGTATTATGTTACTTTAACCAATTATGACGAAACGTATCAAAATGTCAAAGTAGTATACAATAAAGATAATATTACAGAAACACTAGGTGAAGTTTTAGAAAAAAACCTTAAAAAACAAATCAGAATTGCCGAAACCGAAAAGTATCCTCACGTAACTTTTTTCTTTTCTGGAGGAAGAGAAGAACCTTTTTTTGGCGAAAGTCGAATCCTGAAAAATTCTCCCAAAGTGGCTACCTATGATTTGCAACCAGAAATGAGT
Organism: Flavobacterium sp.; assembly: GCA_043731625.1. GTDB lineage: Bacteria > Bacteroidota > Bacteroidia > Flavobacteriales > Flavobacteriaceae > Flavobacterium. Next base: position 11,766 of record JAYTIV010000218.1, read on the forward strand.
GCATTCGAACTAGCAGATGCACTTGTAACAGAATTAAATAAAGGAGAAGTTGATTTTGTTTGTCTCAATTTTGCAAACGGAGATATGGTTGGCCATACTGGTATTATGGCTGCTGCAATAAAAGCATGTGAAGCTGTAGATAAATGTGTCGAAAAAGTAATAACGGCAGCTTTGGCAAATAATTACACCACTATTGTTATTGCTGATCACGGCAATTGCGAAACCATGATAAATCCAGATGGGTCACCAAACACAGCACACACAACCAATCCTGTTCCAATAATTTTAGTCGATAAAGAATTAAAAACCATTCACGATGGTGTTTTGGGTGACATTGCTCCTACTATTTTAGAATTAATGGGAATTGAAAAACCAGCAGTAATGACCCAACATTCGTTGTTATAAATACTAATAACTAAAAAATTAAAAAAACGGTCACTCAAATTTATTTAAATGACCGTTTTTATTTAAAATTTATTCAACATTTCATAATATTGCCTATCAATATTTTCTTGATGATTTGGATGTGCTATTCTTACCATCTCATGAACACGTTGCCTCAATGTTTTCCCATACAAATCAGCGATACCATTTTCTGTAATAATATAATGAACATGAGCTCTAGTTGTCACAACACCTGCGCCTTGCTTTAAGAAAGGCACAATTCTACTTTCGCCATTTTTGGTGATTGATGGCAAGGCTATTATTGCTTTTCCGCCATTACTCAATGAAGCGCCACGAATAAAATCCATTTGACCACCAACACCAGAATACATATTTGCCCCAATAGAATCGGCACAAACTTGTCCGGTTACATCGACTTCTATAGCCGAATTGATAGCTACCATTTTCGAATTTTTTCTTATACGAGCCGTATCATTCACCATAGACGATTCTTTCATTTCTATAAAAGGATTGTCATTTACATAGTCATATAATCGTTTTGATCCAATTAAAAAAGTGGCTAAAACTCTTCCGCGAAGGGTTCCTTTATAATTACAATTAATAATATCTTTTTCGATTAAATCAATAACACCATCTGAAAACATTTCGGTATGCAATCCTAAATCTTTATGATTCATCAATTTACTTAAAGCAGCATTTGGAATAGAACCAATACCCAATTGAAGTGTACTTCTATCTTCAATTAAGGAGGCGACATAAGTTCCTATTTGGACTTCGAGTGGTGAAATTTCATCCATTTCGTAACCATATATTGGTCTATCTACTTCTACTAAATAATCAATTTCAGAAATATGTAGAATACCATCACCAAAAGTTCTTGGCATTTGAGGATTTACTTGTGCAATTATTGTTTTTGCGTTTTCTATAGCTGCCAAACTAGCTTCTACAGAAACTCCTAAGGAACAATATCCGTGAATATCCGGAATGGAAACATGTATAAAAACAACATCTAATTTTAAAACATTTTTACGAAAAAGATTTGGCAATTCGCTCAAAAAAACAGGCGTATAAGAACCATTTCCTGCTGCCAAAGTATGTCTTACATTTTTTCCGATAAAAAAAGAATTTACATGAAAACTACTAGCTAATTCGGGATTGGCATATGGCGCTGGACCTTCGGTATGCAAATGACAAATCTCTACATTTTGTAATTCAACAGCTCTATCTGTAAGCGCTTGAGTCAAAACTGATGGTGCAGCAGCTGCAGCTTGCACATAAACTCTATCGCCGGATTTTACAATTTTTACAGCTTCGGAAGCCGAAACATATTTACTCATAACATTGATATTTTATACAAATGTAATTCAATATTGAAGTAAGAAAAATGATAAAACTCATATTTTAAAATTGAGTTAACTTATTTGATAATAATAAATAAAAGTTAAAATTTCTTTTTTAATAGTAATACTATTATATTTGCAATAATAATTTTTAATGTATCAAGTTTGATTTTATAAGTATGAAAAAAATCATTGCCATTTTTATTTATTTATTAACGGTTCAAGCAATTGGGCAAAATGGAATAGGTTCCTGGAATACTATCAATTTAAATATGAAAATAAATCCGAAAATAAATATTTTTACAGAAGCACAATTAAGAAGTTTATCTTTCTTTAACGAATTTCATTATTACGAATATAAAGCAGGGCTTGCTTATAAACTGAATTCAAATTTTTCAATTACATCAGGAATTGGGTCCTATAACACTTTTAGTGAAGGGGGAAATTTTGAATTGCCATCTCAAAACAGAGAGATACGAACTTGGCTTCAGTTTAATATGAAAAACCCTTTAGAGTATTTAACATTTGAACATCGCTATAGAGCAGAACAACGATTTTCATCAAAAGGATACAAAAATCGTTATAGATATAGACTTGCGGCAACAATCCCATTAAATGGCAAAAAAAATGAACCTAAAAGTTTATATGCATTGGTATGGGATGAAATTTTCTTTACGGATAAAGAACCTTATTTTGAACGAAATAGACTTTTTGTTGGCGGTGGATATGAATTTAATAAAAATGTAGCCATTCAAATGGGTTACATCTATCAATTTGACTATAAAATTAATGATGAATCGGGTCGTGATTTTTTAAATCTTGTATTGTTATATCAATTCGATTTATCGAATAAAGTAGAAAAGGAATTTTTACCAAGCACAACCGATTAATAAAATGGAAAATTTATTTAAAAATATAAAAATACAAGTCAACGATAAAATCTATTTAAAAGATCCTGAAACGTCCATTTTAGGAAAAAAAATAATAGAACATAGTATTGTTTTGATTAACGAAATTGGTTTTGAAGAATTTACTTTTAAAAAACTAGGTGAATTAATAGGTTCTAATGAAAGTTCAATTTATCGTTATTTCGAAAGCAAGCATAAGTTGCTTGTCTATTTATCATCTTGGTATTGGAGCTGGATGGAATACCGATTGGTTTTTGCAACAACTAACGTTTCTAATTCTTTTGAAAAACTAAAAAAAGCCATCACTATAGTAACCGAAAAAATAGAAGATGATCAAACTACAGAACACATAAACGAATCTATTTTAAATAAAATTATTATCGCCGAATTCACTAAAACTTTACATACTAAAGAAGTCGATGCCGAAAATAAAGAAGGTTTTTTTCTTATTTATAAAAGAGTAATTAATAGAATTGTAGCTATGATAAATGAAGTAAATCCTGATTATCCTTTTGCTAAAAGTTTAGTTTCAACCATTGTAGAAGGTGCTTTACATCAACATTTTTTACAAAATCATTTAAAAACTATTACGAATTGTAACGAAACTATTAGTCCAACCGATTTTTACCTCAACTTAGTCGAAAATACCTTAAGAAAATAACGATGAATGAAACTCCTTTAAAACGCTTTTTCAATCTCTTACGATTGGATAAAAAAGATATTAGTCAGCTGTTTTTCTATGCTATTTTTGCTGGAATAATAAGTTTATCATTACCATTAGGAATTCAGGCTATTATTAATTTTATTCAATCTGGCAGAATTAGTGCTTCCTGGATTGTGTTAGTAATATTAGTAGTAATTGGAGTAGTTTTTGTTGGTATTTTATCTTTAATGCAACTTCGAATCACTGAAAATTTACAACAAAAAATATTTGTTCGCTCTTCTTTTGAATTTGCTTATCGATTACCAAAAATAAAATTTGAAGAAATCTACCATACGTATCCACCCGAATTAGCCAATCGATTTTTTGATACTATTTCCATTCAAAAAGGAACATCAAAATTACTTATTGATTTTTCTGCAGCACTTTTGCAAATTGTTTTTGGTATTTTGCTTTTGTCTTTATACCATCCTTTTTTTATTGTTTTTGGCTTATTTTTAATGATATTATTGTATATTATTTTTAGGTATTCGTATCGTCCTGGACTAGAAACTAGCTTAAAAGAATCGAAATACAAATATAAAGTAGCCAGTTGGTTGCAAGAAATGGCTCGAAATAATTTTAGTTTTAGAAAACCATTAAATTTTGATTATGCGCTTCAAAAAAACAACAACTTAGTAAGTGATTATTTGAGTTATAGAGAAAGACATTTTGCCGTTATTAAAAGACAATTCATACAATTAATTATCTTTAAAATTATTATCACGGCAAGTTTATTGTTAATTGGCGGATTTCTGGTTTTAAATCAACAAATGAATATTGGTCAATTTGTAGCTTCTGAAATTATCATTCTGTTAGTAATTAATTCTGTTGAAAAAATCATTTTAGGATTAGAAACTTTTTATGATGTTTTAACTTCAATCGAAAAAATTGGTCAAGTAACAGATATGAACTCAGAAACAGAATCTGATGTTGAATTTACCGATTGCTATACAAACATTTCTTTAGAAACCGATAATGTAAAATTTAAATTTCCTGATTCCTCAGATGAGGTTCTTAACGCCATTTCAATAAAAATTGAACAAGGTGAAAAAATACTGTTAAATGGCGAAAATGGTTCCGGAAAAACTACTTTAATTCGATTGTTATCTGGTTTAATCCAACCTACTTCGGGTTCGTTTTTTATTAACGATGATACTTTTAAAAAAATAAATTTAAGCCATTATCGATCGCATATTGGAACAATTATTCAAGGCGAAACTCCTTTTGAAGGAACCATTTTAGCCAACATCACCTTTAACAATCCTGCCATTACAAATGCCGATTTAAAATGGGCTTTAGATGCTGTACAACTTACTTCTTACATAAAAACACTACCAAAAGGTTTAGACACACGTATTTTTCCAGAAGGGAAACAGTTATCTTCTTCAAATGCACAAAAAATACTTTTAGCAAGAAGCATTATCAATAAACCACGACTGTTGTTTTTTGAAGATCCAACCGATAAAATGGATGAAAAAGCCGCCAATGAAATTATTGATTTTATTCTTTCTGAAAACAACCATTGGACCGTTTTAGTATCATCAAAAAACAAAAATTGGAAAGCAAAAGCCACACGAGAAATCACTCTGAAAGAAGGAACAATTTATAAAGATA
>JAYTIV010000219.1:0-6466 GCA_043731625.1 Flavobacterium sp.
AATATATAAATTTATGTGGACAGCAATATGTAAATCAAGGTTGGTATTTTAAAGAAAATGGAGATACAATCTTTAGGAATAGTAACTATGTAAATATTAAAATTGATAACGGAAATTTTAAGATTAATGAAAAGCACGAGTTCAAATTTGATTATAAAAAAATATTAGGACCTAAATCTGAACTAATATTGATGATAAGTCCAGATGTTGATGATAAGTTTTGCAACATCGAAAAAATCAATATGTCAAAACAATATTCAAAAGTCAATCAAATAATTGCGAAAATTGGATTTGCAACAGCTGGAAAAAAAACTTTAAGAGGATATATTACTGAATTCCAAGATTCTATAAAAACCAGAGAAAAAATGCCGAAAATTGCTGAAAGAAGAGTTTACTTTCAAATTCCAATTGTAGTTGAATAATGCCTGTTGCTAACACTTGCTAAAACTCATGGCTAGTTTTTCGGTAAATTGTTCGTTTACTTTTCATAACTTCGCTTGGTCGGTTATGGAAAAAAAGCTTTCCATAAGCCGCCACAAGCTCTAGCAAGGAAACGTTGTCAATCATAATAAAAATAGAAATATGAAATATATAGTTTTAGTTACTTTGTTGCTGTATTTAAATAGTACTGCACAAAAGTCTGATTTTATTGTCACTACATCTTTTGATACTATTTATGTTGATAAAATTAATTTAACTGACTTTAAAGTAAAAACAATGACTTCAGACAAAAAGAAAAATTATAATATTGATGAGATAATAAGTTATTATGATTTTTTAGAAAATAAGTACTTTGAAAGAATAACGAATCAAATCGAAAAAAAAGAATTTAAGGAATCTGATAGATATGATTATAAAAGAATGGAAAATTTGCATATCGAGCAATATAAAAATAGTATCAAGTATAAATTTATTCAAAGATTAACCGTTGGAAAAATCAAACTATTAGTTGAGGTTATTTTTGAAGATGGAGGTGCAATAGCAGGTCAACTTGGTTATATGCCTTCTAAAAAAAACAAAACGTATTATATCGCAATAGATGATTCAAAATTAGAATTAATAAATAGCAGTGCCGATTTTAAATTATTTGATTTCAATAAAGGTTTAGAATTGAATAATGAAGTATATCAAATATTAAAAATATACCTTTATGGTAATAACGAAATAAACCTCAAACTAGATTATTTGTTTGCATCAAAACCAATTGCAAAAGAAATACAAATAATAGATTTGATTAATGAATATAATAGTTGGGCAAAGTCAAATAAATAACGATTGGCAAATTACCCAACTACTATCAACAGCCGTTTTCCTCACTAGTTGGGTTGGATCTTGTTGTTTTTTCTATATGAAGCATTAGCAGGTCATTCCAATTTATCTTTCAAAGATATTTTGTAAGTTTGTTTTGGTTCGATCATGTGGCGACATCATACCATTAAACCTATCAAACCGCACGATAAACAAAAAACAAATCAGGATGAAGAAACTTTTATTAATAATGCTGACATTTTCATTTTTTGCTAGTACTTGTCATGCACAGAAAGCATTTAAACCAAAGACAGAAACTGTTTTTCTGGATCCAACCGACACCAGTAAAAACAGGTACACGATACTGTATCCGCCAAAACTTCCTTGGAAAGGATATCTTTTTCTAATTCCTGGTTTTGGTGAAACAGCCGAAAACGTGATGCAACAAACCGACTTACCAAACAAATTAGCGTTAAACGGAATTCTGACCATTATCCCCACGTTTCAAGATGGCGTATTGTCTTTGGGTGAAGACAGTCTCAGTCAGCAATCATTTGACAACATTATAAAAGACGTCACTTCGAAACACCATCTTATGGACCAAAAATGGTATGTTGGTGGGTTTTCAATTGGGGGAAGTTGTGCCATTAAATATGCCGAAAACGCCAAAATGAAACCAACAGCCGTTTTTGCCATAGACCCACCACTCGACTTCGAACGATTTTATAAAGCTGCCAAAAGAGATATCCGACTTTCAAAAGATAGGGAACCCAATCCAGAGAATGTTTATATGATTGACCGACTCGAAAAAGAAACCGGTGGTAGTCCAACAACACATCTTGCTGAATATTACCAACTTTCGCCTTACTCCTTTTCAGATACCACACAAACAGCTATAAAAAAAATACGCCATTTGCCCTTGCGTATTTACACCGAACCAGACATCCAATGGTGGTTGAAAGAACGTGACGCTGATGCTACCAGTATGAATGCTACCGAATGTTCGGCTATGATAAACGAACTACATAGACTGGGAAATCCAAAAGCAACACTTATAACAACACAAAATAAAGGTTATAGAAAACCAGACCATAGAAGGCATCCGCATTCTTGGAGTATTGTCAATAACGACGAATTAATAAAATGGTTGTTGCAGCAGGATTAATACCAGCAACTAAATGCTTTTTGAGGCAATTTTTTGTTTGCTTTTTTTAATCCCATTGTTTTATCAAGGTTTATTTTTATTAAATAGTAATACTTCACCGCTTGATGTATATCTCAAAATTGTACTATATTTGAACAATACCCAGCTAAGAATACCAATTTGTAAAAACAGTCACTTACACATGCTGTAATTGCTTAACAAATGGATGTTGCGGGTATTTATAAGTTGGCGGCAAGTTCAAAGCACCGGATTAAATAATACTAATTTATCAAAACCAAGATGTTGATATTTGAAACAAAATTGAAATTCACTCAATATTTTTTGTCTGCATTAGGTTGCTTCTATATAATTCCAATTTCATTCTTTACACTTTGTTCAAAAGATTTAGGGCTTAATATTCTTGGAGTATTAATCTTAATACTTGGAATAGTTCAATTTTCTTATACATTAAAATCATTTCATCTTTATGAGAATTGTTTAATAGTAAGACGACCAATGTTTTTTCTTAATCCAAATACAAAATTTGATAGAAGTGAAATTGATAGAATTGCATTTCGCCAAGTTAGGACTAAAATTGGTGGCGGAAATTATTTGATTGTTTTTGCTAATAAAATGCAAAAGGATTATATGCTGACATATTCCGGAGAAACTTTAAAAGAATTTATTTTAAAACTTAAAGATACAGGAATTAAAACTGTACAAGAATTTAATATTAAGTAAGAGAACCAGCCGCCAACAGCTGACAAACGCAATCACTAGTTTTCGGTAAGTTGTTCGCTTTTTTTTCCTATTTTCGTTTTCTCTTAGTGGAGAAAACTCGGTCGCCAAGTCGCAACTTCGGGTAGTGGCCAAACGTTAGAAGTAATGCACCTATTATCCCACATAATCAAATGAAGAGAAAACGTATTATATTTTTGATAATAATTTTAGCATTTGTGTCTTGCAATGATCAAAATAATTTAGCTGGAAAATCTTTTGTTGCTTTTGAGGAAGATATTTATTTTGATAGTCCGAGCGAATTGTTTCAATCAATTTTGACTTTTAAGAAAGATAGTGTTTTATTAGAAAGAAATTCCATTTCAATAAATGACAAAGACACGTTAAATTTTAAATTTACTGGTGAACATTATCGATATAAGGGGTTGGTAAAAAAAGATAAAACAAATATAAAGTTCATTGCTTTCGCTAACAAGTGTAGCGAATGTCCAGTCTTTACTGAAGTAAACGAGAAAGGTGAAATAAAGGATGTCCTTGACCAAAAAGAATACAAAGGTTTTGTGACAAATAATGGAATAAAACTAAATGGAGTAAACTTTAAATTGAAGTAAGCACTACTACCAACAACCCTTTGCTACAATTACCAGCTCCTGATTTCTATACCACCTTTGGTGTTTGCTTTTTTTAATCCCATGGTTTTATCAAGTAATATTATTTTAAACAATAGTACATCTCCGCTTGACGTATATCTCAAAATTGTGCTATATTTGAAGACTACCTAGCTAAGAATACCATTTTGTAAAAACAGTCGCTTAAACAGGCTATAATTGCTTGATGAATGGATGTGGCGGGTATTTATTAGTTGGCAGAGTTTAAAAATGAAAATCTAAAAATAGAAATGAAAAAAACACTTATTAAACTACAAATAATTATGATGCTTATAGCATTCAATTCTTGTACTGTCGCAAAAATGCCATCAGCATCTATTCCAAAAAAAATAAATGAAAATAAAGGAATGATTATTGGTGCAATTGCTTTAAATAAATCAGGGAGTACGATTTGTAATGGATATAGATATTATTATACAAATATCGAAAATAAAGAAATTGATAATCCCAAAGAAAATAAAATTGAGATAGTTCCATCGCAAGCAATATATGTTCACTTCAAACCTGATTTTTTTGACAATGAAGATGCAATTTATTATTTCAGTATAGAAAAACCAAAGGGTAATTATAGATTTTATGCTGAAAGAATTTTTATGAATACTTATTCTCAAGCTATATATGAAACTAATGAAATAAATATTCCTTTTGAAATTGAAGAAGGAAAAACAAAGTATATTGGCCAACTAAAATTTAATGCTGATAAAACATATGAAAAAGTGGATAAATCTGAAAGAGATTTAGAAAATTTGAGAAAACTTTATCCAGAATTAAATATTGAAAAATAAACCGTCTGCTAACACACGCTACAAGCAATTTGGGCATTAGGCTTAATGGAAAGATAGTTTTGTATTTGGATGATTTACTCCGTCCGTTCGCTATCGCTCGAGCAGCAAATCCGAAAATAGGGCTTAATTTAATCCCAAACCGCTTGTAGCGCGAGAACGTTAACAGTAATACTAAAAAACCGAAAAGAAACTGATGAAATATTTACAAATATTATTTTTACTTTTTAGCTTAACTATAGTTGGGCAAACTCAAACAAATCCGAAGTTACTAAAAGAAAAAGGAGATTATACTTTTAAGTCTGCAAAAACTATTTTTCCTCTAGAAATTGAAAAATATGCAAGAAAAAATATTTATTCATTTGACAAAGAAAATAGAATTATTAGCGCTGAATATCAAAACTCTGAATCTGAAAATTCAACTAAAATAACTGTTAATATTTATCCAGCAGAAGACGGAACTGAAGGTAGATTAAGAAATGAATATTTAAAATCTCTTCAATCAATTTCTGATTTTTCAAACGCTGAACTTTCTGCAAATCAATTTGCTGTAAAAAAAGAAGGAGAAAAATATATTTGCAATGGATTCAAAGCAATCATAATTTTAGATAAAAAAAATCAAAATCAATTGACTTTATATGAATGTGGAACTTGGTTTTTAAAAATTAGAATTACATCAAATGAGTTAAATACTATTGAAATAGAGAACGTTGAAAATAAGTTTTTAGAAGTTTTTAATCCAACAAAGCTAACTGAAACAAAACTTTTGAACTTAAAATCAGATTTAATAATTGCTCCTGCAATCGGTAAAGACAAAGCAATGTTAGGTTCAATAATGAAAAGTGCTTTTAAAAAACTTGAATGGGCAAATACTAATGTTTCTGAAAAAGAAAGAGTTTCTGGATTTCCAGACATTTATTTAGAAATGCACATAGAAGCTCTTAAAGAATTTGGAAACTTTGAACAAGAAAACGAGAATACTACAAATGAGGTTAATAAAAAATATATTTCTGACATTAATAAAATATTGAAATCGGGTTTCCTAGCAGAATTTATTTTGAAACAATACAATATGGTAATGAGAATTCCTGATAATTTAAAATTAGATTTTGATGGTTACGCAAAATGGGTAGTAGAAAATAAAACTTCGATAGATTTGAATAAACTTTACTACTTAATAACATATCCGAAAAAATAAATGCACAGCTGCCAAGAGCCGTTTAAAGCATCCCCTATTTTAATTTTCAAATAGCCGGAAATAACAAGATGATAAAAGTAAAACATTTACAAAATGAATAAAAAAACCTACCTACTGATGGTGTTTTTACTGGTGCTATTTAGCAATCCCCTATTTGCACAAACACAATTAGAAATGAATCAAACAGCACAAATAAACTATAAAAAAGCAGACAAAGAATTAAACAAAGTCTATGCATTGCTGATGAAAAGTTTAGATAAAACAGAGGCGCAATTATTACTAACAGCACAGAAAAATTGGATTAGATTTAGAGATTCTCATTGTCAATTTGATTCCCATCCCTATGAAGGAGGAAGTATGCAACCCTTAGTATACGCTACTTGTCTGGAAGAAATTACTAAAAAAAGAATTGCAGAACTAAAACAAAATATAAAAAACAGAAATAATTAGATGTACTCCACCAACACCTACTCCAACACTATTTTGTCAAAAGTCTTTACACCAAGTTCAAATTGCCCTTAAAAGTTTTCCCCCTTCCAAAATAAAACCCTACTTTAGTCCCAAACTATGTGTAATACTACATTTTTAAAAGCAAATAGTAACATGACACTACAAATGACACCACGACTGTTAACCTTTTTGATTTTAGGTACTGGAAGGGATCTTTTTTCAACCTCCTTGACGTTGC
>JAYTIV010000220.1:0-6455 GCA_043731625.1 Flavobacterium sp.
TATCAAACACGTCAATTTAATTAATATATTCATTGATGGTCCAGAAGTATCTTTAAATGGATCTCCAACAGTATCTCCAGTTACAGCAGCTTTGTGAGCATCTGATCCTTTGAAAGTCATTTCGCCATTAATTTCTACTCCAGCTTCAAATGATTTTTTAGCATTGTCCCAAGCACCACCAGCATTGTTTTGGAAAACAGCCCAAAGTACACCAGAAACAGTAACTCCAGCCATATATCCACCTAACATTTCTGCAACTAATTTGTGATTATCGCCATATACAACTAAGCCTAAAAGAACAATTGCAATTGGGAAACCAATTGTCATGATTCCTGGCAACATCATTTCGCGTAAAGCGGCTTTTGTAGAAATATCAACACATTTTGCATATTCTGGTTTGCCAGTTCCTTCCATAATTCCTGGAATTTCCTTGAATTGACGACGTACTTCATAGACCATATCCATGGCTGCTTTTCCTACTGAATTCATTGCCAATGCAGAGAAAACGACTGGTATCATTCCACCTATAAACAACATGGCCAAAACTGGTGCTTTAAAAATATTGATTCCTTCAATTCCTGTAAAAGTTACATAAGCAGCAAACAAAGCCAATGAAGTTAATGCTGCAGAAGCAATTGCAAAACCTTTTCCTGTTGCTGCAGTTGTGTTTCCAACTGAATCTAAAATATCTGTACGCGTACGAACTTCTTTTGGTAATTCACTCATTTCTGCAATTCCACCGGCATTGTCAGAAATTGGTCCAAAGGCATCGATTGCCAATTGCATTGCTGTTGTTGCCATCATTGCCGATGCTGCCAAGGCTACGCCATAAAATCCTGCAAAAGCATAAGATGTCCAAATTGCTGCGGCAAATAAAATAACGGTTGGAAAAGTAGAAATCATTCCTGTTGCCAAACCCGCAATTACGTTGGTTCCTGCACCAGTTGACGATTTTTGTACGATTGCCAAAACCGGTTTTGTACCTAAACCTGTGTAATATTCAGTTACTGATGAAATAGCTCCACCAACAATTAACCCAACAATTGTAGCATAAAAAACTCTCATTGAAGAAATGTCTTTTAACCCTTCACCATAGAAACTCATTTTCATAGTTTCTGGTAACATATATTGTACTAAGAAAAAACAAGCAACTGCAGTCATCAAAATAGATGCCCAGTTACCAATGTTTAATGCTTTTTGAACTTGAGCTTCTTTTGCATTGTCATCAGAAATTTTTACTAACATTGTTCCAATGATAGAAAATAAAATTCCGAAACCTGCAATTGCCATTGGCAATAAGATTGGTCCGATTCCGCCAAAAGCGTCTTGAATCATTCCGCCCATATCTTTAATTACATAATTTCCAAGAACCATTGCTGCTAAAACTGTTGCAACATAAGAACCAAATAAATCTGCTCCCATTCCGGCAACATCTCCAACGTTATCTCCAACGTTATCAGCAATTGTAGCAGGATTACGTGGATCATCTTCTGGAATACCCGCTTCTACTTTACCAACTAAGTCAGCACCAACATCGGCAGCTTTTGTATAAATACCACCACCAACTCTAGCAAACAATGCAATAGATTCTGCTCCAAGAGAGAAACCAGCTAATGTTTCTAAAACGATAGTCATTTTTTCAGTTCCATCAACACCCCAAACTCCACCCATAAAATAATGGAAGAAGAAAATAAAGAAAGCTGTTAAACCTAGAACTGCTAATCCAGCAACTCCCAATCCCATAACTGTACCACCACCAAAAGAAACTTTTAATGCTTGTGGCAAACTAGTACGAGCCGCTTGTGTTGTACGAACATTTGTTTTTGTAGCGATTTTCATCCCCATGTTTCCTGCTAATGCAGAAAAGAAAGCTCCGAATATAAAAGCTACCACTATTAATATATGTGTTGTTGCGCCAGGCAAAAAGGTTAGTCCAGCTAAAACAACACTTGCAAGTACTACAAATATTGCTAGTAAACGGTATTCTGCATTTAAAAATGCTAAAGCACCTTCATAAATATAATCTGAAATCTCTTTCATTTTACCATCTCCGGCATCTTGCTTTAATACCCAACTTCTTTTGATTGCCATAAAAGCCAATCCGATGATAGCCATTACTATTGGCACATAAATCATTATTGTATTCATAAATTTAAATTTTTGTTAAAAATTTTATCGGGTGCAAAAATAACAAAATTTTAAGAACTTATGCAACTTGATTGATTTTATAAAAATAAATGTGCTAAATTTATATAGTTACGAGAAAAAAACACCCTTTTAATGTGTAAACAATTGGATTTTTGGAATAAATTGTTGAATTTTGAAAACACATAGTTATTATTTTTTAACATTTAAACTTAAAAAAAATTGGATAAATTAAAATTATTATCGTCAAAAGCAATTAATAAAGATTTCGGAATATTACTTATTAGGTTAATGGTTGGTTTACTTATGGCTTTTTATGGCTATGAGAAATTAATTCATTTTAATGAAATGGCAAATTCAGATTTTTGGGCAAAAAATGTTAGCTTTTTAGGAATGAGTGGAAATTTTCCTTTGGCATTGACCGTTTTTGCAGAATTTTTTTGTAGCCTATTATTAATTATTGGATTGTTTACAAGACTAAGTTTAGTGCCTTTGTTATTTTGTATGGCATATATTTTTCTAGTTGTTTTTCCTTTTTCAATTTTGGATAAAGGTGATAATGGCTATCAATTTAATGACGCTTTTGTTTATTTTATTATTTATCTTGGATTATTTTTTACTGGATCAGGAAAATATAGTTTGGATTATAAATTGTTTAGCAAAAAGAGTTAGTATACCACTTTTCGGTTTCGTTTTTGCAAATAATAATGCCATAATAAAAAGGTCGCCATCGATCGATAGGGACTCCATTTTTGGATATAAACTTCCATTTCGTCTTTGGTATGAATATTTAATAATTCTTTTATAGTATTTACAACTGCAATATCTCCAAGTGGAATAATATCTGAGGCTTGAAGAGAAAACATTAAATAAACATCTATGGTCCAATTGCCAATACCTTTTATTTTGATAAGTTCTTCTCTAACTTGTGAAGCTGATTTTGTTGCTAAACTTTCGATGTTTAATTCTTCTGAGAGCACTGCTGTTGCTAGAGCTTTGATATAGGTTGCTTTTTGACGACTAACTCCAAAACTTCGAAAATCTTCTTCTGAAATGACAATCAATTCTTTTGGATGTATTGTCTTTTTGCCTTTTAATTTTAAAAATGTGGCTTTTGCAGAATCTATAGATACTTGTTGTTCGAGAATGAGTAATACTAATGTTTCAAACCCTTGTGGTCGTTTGGGAATTGTTGGTACTCCATATTTATGTATGATGTCTTTGAAGATACTATCGTTTTCTGAAAGATACGCTATGGCTTGTTGCATACTCGTTTTTTTTAGCCCTGATGGAAATGGAAATCCTTTTTATTTTTTTTTGAAATTGTGAGGCACGAAGCAATTTTAAAAAAAATAAAAAGATTGTAATGTACAGCAGGAAATAGCTCCTAGAAATAAAACCCAAACGAACCTTTTACCGTAAAATTGCTTGTTTCTGGCACGTTTAAATAATTGCCTCTCCAAGAAAAATCTACTCTGAAAACTTTGAAAATATTTCCGATTCCTGCGCTGTATTCCCAATATGGTGTTGTTGGTGCTTTGTAGACTAATCCCGAAGCATTTATGGCTTTGTTTTCATCTGAAACGGTTCCGTAAACTCCTCTTACTCCTATTATTTCTCTCCAATTTAATTTTCTTAGAAAAGGTACTCTTGCAAATAGTTTTCCTTGAAAATTATGATTCCATTGTAATGTTGCATATTCGTCTGCAACAAATTCATAGAAATTTAAGTTGTTGAACGTGTTTTCTATGGTAAAATAAGTCTGATTTCCAGGCACAATACTCATTAAACCCAATGGTACTTGACCGAAAGTTTTACCAAGTTCGACAATAAGATTGGTTCTTCCTAATGGTCCAATAATTATAGGTTGCTTGTAATACAGTTGTAGTTTTTGATAATCGAAATCACTATTAAGAGCACCTTTAAATCCTTTGCTATAATTTACAAAAATGCGACTATACGGACTGTCAACATCACTTCGTTCTACGCCATAACCTACATATTTTTTGTTGGGTGTGAAATCTGCTTGTATATTTAGCTCAAATTGTTTGACATCGCTTTTTGTGATTGTTTTTGCCGCATCGGTATAATAATCTAAACTAAAGGTTGGCGATGCAGACTCTAAAGTGCGATAAGAAACTCCAGTTAGGAAATTTAAGTTTTTGACTGGCTCAATTTCAACTGCAAAATTAGAAAGATTGATATTGGTTAATTTTCCGTTTGATCCAGATGAAAACAAAGCTGACGAAGCAAAACTTCGCCCAAGAACATCATTGGTAGTGGTTAGACTTGCTCCTATTTGCTCAATATCTCTACGGTTTCCTCCGGAGAGAATAATTCTGTTGACTTTGTCAATCATTATTTTTCCAGATGCGCCATATTTGAATTTATCATCTTTAAATCCGTAAGCAGTATATCCTTGCAATCGCCATATATCGTTAGGTCCGAAATAAGTTCTTCCTCCAGCACGCAAACGAATTCCTTCTACTTCATTGAATCCTACTGTTGAAAAAATAGGTCCGTAATCTAAATGCCCTAATTGAATATATCCGCTTCCTAAAATGGAAACTAAATTATATAGTTGCTTGAATTTCTTGACGGTTTTTAACGTATCGAGCATTTTGTAAACGCCCAATTCGTCCTTGTTTAATTTTTCGAATCGGTTCTCATTCCAATAATCATCGGTTTTGGCGTACACTTCGTTGTCTATAAAATTGACTTCTTCTTTATAAAAATTCTTGGGTTTTTCTATATTGAATTCGTGATTTCTAAACAAAGTGGTTCTTTTCCCGTATACTCCTTTTGATTGTTCTTTTTTGTTTAGAGCAAAATCTGACATCAGATAATCTTTGGTTAATAGAAAAACAGAATCGTTTAATACTTCAAATTCTTGTTCGATGTAAATGTCTTTTACCCAGTTAATATTAGCACTTTTGGTTACTGCCATATTAATGTTTTTGATAGCCCAAGTAGAATCGTTTACCCAAAAATCACCTTTAAAAGTCAATTCGTTTTTGCGACGTGGATAAAAAACAATATTATAACACCACTTTTTATCTATAAACGAACTATCGGTCAATACATAATTATAAACATCTATTCCTGTTCTAGATAACGGACTAGTAAAACTCTTATCAAAAAAAGTGAGGTAATTATTGTAAATATCATATTCTGCATACAAATCTTTTACAAATGCAATAATTTGTTGATTGGTATCAAAACCTGAGTTTTTATTTGCTTTAAGAATTTCTTTTACTTTTTTCTGAACATTATCACCATAAACGTTTGATAAAGCTTCGTTTATAAAAATAGGCAAATAGGTTTTTCCGGTAATTTTTGAGGTATCTACTTGTTTGAAAACAAACTCCATACCTTTGAAAATCTTACTTTTCATAAAGGCACTGTCAATCGTATTCATATCAAATTCGACTTTTTCGTATTTCTCCATTTGATATTGATTGAACATTTTAAGCCCATTACTTCTTTTACGAGCCCAAATTTTTCTCAATATGTCTAGAGCTGGATTATTTTTTTTGGAAGTTTTTCCAGAATACACAATCACTTCTTTTAGTTTTTCTCCATCACTTAAAGTGATTTTAAAATCATAATTGATTGCTTTCTTTAACTCGACTTCTTTGGTTTCGAAACCTACAAAAGAAACAATTAATGTTGTATACGTTTTATCTGATTCGATATAAAAACGACCATCTTCGTTGGTTACAATACCAATATTTGAATTTTTAAAAACCACATTAGCATAAGGCACTGGCATATTTGTGTTGTCTACAATAATACCACTGACTTTAGTTTGAGCAAATAACACATTCGAAATCAATACTAATAAACCAAAAAATATTTTTTTTTCCATACAATAAAAAAACTCCATCAGATTGCTTCTGATGAAGTTTCAAATATAGTTAATTCGATTATTAGATAAATGATTAATGAAATTTTTGATTGTTAAATTTTCAATCTCAATCAACCATAAAAGCTAATATCTATTTTTTATACATCACTTTTTTAACCGCTTTTACTACATCACTTGCATTTGGCAACCATTCTTTTAATAAAGTTGGCGAATAAGGCGCTGGCGTATCGGCAGTTGTAATTCTTTGTATTGGAGCATCCAAATAATCAAACGCTTTTTCTTGAACCATATAGGTAATCTCGGAAGCTACACTGGCAAATGGCCAAGCTTCTTCAAGGACTACCAATCTGTTTGTTTTTCTAACTGAAGTTAAAATGGTCTCATAATCCAACGGACGAACGGTTCTCAAATCAATAATTTCGCAAGAGATTCCTTCTTTAGC
>JAYTIV010000221.1:0-16569 GCA_043731625.1 Flavobacterium sp.
AGCCACCATCAATTTGAGTGATAAAGCTTCTGGTGTTTATTTTGTGAAAATCTTCACCGAAAACGGTGTGAAGTTGGAAAAAATTGTAAAAAAATAGAAAAGTAAAAACCGCAAATTCATCAATTTATTTCTAAGAATAAGTAATGAATTTGCGGTAATAATAAAAAATACTTTTCTTATTTATTCATATTTTCCATTTCAAACATAAAAGTATCATAATCTACTTTTTTGTCTAATAAAGCAAGTGCTTTATTAATAATATAGTTTACATTATCTTCAGAAAAACCTAGAGCGATTCCAAATTTACGCAACAAAACATCTTGTTTGTCACCCAATTGGTGATCCACGTGAACCATTCTTGCCAAGTCATACAAACGTTCCAAACGTTGCGTGTACAAATACGGTGGATTGATAGGATATTTCAAAGGATTTTCCATAATTTCCTCATATTCTGCAGCAGAAATTTCTAATTTTCTAGAAAGTTTTTCTAAAAATGTTTTTTCTTCTGGGCTTACTGTACCATCGGCAAGTGCCACACGAACAATGGCCGAAAAATGACCTTTATTTCTACTTTTGAATTCGCTATCAAATAAATCTGAAAATGACATAGATATTGTTTTTGTTTAGAATGCAAATATAATTCTTATTCCATTTTACCGAAACAATTCCACAGAAAATATTTTTATCACAACATATTAATTTATGATAAAGATAAGAGTTGTTTTTTTAAAATTTTTGTAAGTTTACACACCATAATTCTTTAACAATCATCACGATGTCAGATTTTTTGATTTATCTCGAAATAGGTTTCAAACATGTATTGAACATCAAAGGTTATGATCATATTTTGTTTTTAATAGCATTAACCATTCCGCTTACCTTCAAAGATTGGAAAAAAGTGTTGCTTCTAGTTTCTGTTTTCACCATAGGACACGCGCTTTCGTTAATCCTTTCTGTAATGGGAATTATAATGATACAATCGCAATTGGTCGAATTTATTATTCCTATCACAATCCTAATTACCGCAGGAATTCATTTATTTTCATTCAAAAAAACCACCAAACCAAACGGCACAAACCTTATGGTGCTAATCACTTTTTTCTTCGGAACCATACACGGATTAGGATTTTCAAATTATTTCAAATCCATACTTTCTGGAACTCCAGCCGAAAAAATAATCCCATCATTAGAATTTGCCATAGGCATAGAAGGAGCACAAATAATAATCGTCCTTGCAGTCTTACTCATTTCCTACATCATCCAACATTTTTTCAGATGTTCAAAACGCGATTTTGTACTCGTTACCTCAGCATTAGTTATAGGAATTACACTACCAATGCTTTTAGAAAATCAATTCTGGAAATAAATCAGGAGCGAAAGGTTTAGGCTTATCTAGCCACCTTTTTCCTGCTGTTTGCTTCAATCTTCATTTTTTGAATTTGCTTTGCCATTCAAAAAAATGAAGGATTTCCGCTTCCATCAGGGCTAATAAGAGAAATCATTTGTACTTTTGTTGAAAATATAATTACAATCAAAAAATAATTGGTTCTAATAGCATAAATGGAATTAAAAAAATTAAACAAATACGACAAAGCCTATCTCAAAATAGCACGAGAATGGAGTCTGTTATCCTATTGCAAACGCAAACAAGTTGGTGCAATAATTGTTCGTGACAAAATGATAATCTCCGACGGATACAATGGCACACCATCAGGTTTTGACAATTGTTGCGAAGACGAAGAAGGATTGACCAATTGGTATGTACTACATGCAGAAGCAAATGCTATCTTAAAAGTTGCCCGATCAACACAAACCTGTCAAGACGCAACATTATATATCACACTTTCGCCTTGCAAAGAATGTAGCAAACTCATACATCAATCGGGAATAAAAAGAGTGGTGTATCAACTTGGTTACAGAGACACATCAGGCATTGATTTTCTTGCCAAAGCAGGAGTTTTGATAGAACAAATAGAAGAATTAGATTAATCACAAAATGAAAAAAAGCAACATCCTTTTCCCAATTCTACTTTTTGCCATGCTTGCTATTGGTGTGTTGCTTGGTGGATTTCTAAATTATCCCAATGCTAGACTTTCATTTTCTAAAAACAATCATAAAAACAAGCTCAATAAACTCATTGATTTTATAGACAACGAATATGTTGATAAAGTCAACACCGATTCTATAGTAGACTTAACCGTAAATAACATTCTATCAAAACTTGACCCACATTCTGTATATATTCCGCCAAGCGAACAAACCGATGAAGCCGAAAGTATGAAAGGTGATTTTGTAGGTATTGGAGTCAATTTTTATATGTATAAAGATACCGTTGCCATTATCAAACCTGTAGAAAACGGACCGTCAGAAAAAGCAGGAATCAAAGCCGGAGATCGTATTTTGTTTGCAGATGATTATAAATTGTTTGGTCGAAAATTATCAAACGACATCTTATTCTCTAAACTAAAAGGTATTGAAGGTTCGTCAGTAGAACTTACAGTTTACAGAAAAAGCGAAAACAAAAAATTAAAAATAAAACTCAATAGAGATATTGTACCAATCAAAAGTGTCGATATCGCTTTAATGATAAATGCCACAACAGGTTATATCAAAATCAATCGATTTGCAGAAACTACTTATAGTGAGTTTCATACAGGATTACAAAAACTTCAGAAACTTGGCGCAAAATCGTTACTTATTGATGTTAGAGAAAATGGTGGTGGTTATATGGAAATGGCGGCTGCAATTGCTGATGAATTTCTAAAGGACAAACAACTAATTGTTTTTATCAAAAACAGAAAAGGAGAAGTCGAAAAAACATTTGCTACCACAAAAGGTGTTTTTGAAACTGGAAAAGTAGCTATGCTTATTGACGAAAATTCTGCTTCAGCGAGCGAAATTCTTGCTGGTGCTATTCAAGATAACGACAGAGGCGTAATTGTTGGTCGTCGTTCTTTCGGAAAAGGATTGGTACAACGCGAAATGAATTTTGATGATGGTTCAGCCGTTCGATTAACTATTGCTCGTTATTTTACTCCAACCGGACGTTCAATTCAGAAACCGTATACTAAAGGCAAAGATGAAGAATATTATAACGAATTTGGAACTCGTTTTTTAAACGGAGAATTATATGAAAAAGACAGTATTAAGATTGCTGATACTTTAAAATTCAAAACACCTAAAGGTAAAATTGTTTTTGGTGGTGGCGGAATTGTTCCTGATGTTTTTGTTTCGCTTGATGGTAAACATGGCGAAGAAAGTGTGGTTTATATTATGCAACAATCAGGTATTGTTGGTCATTTTGCTTTTGAACAAATTGACAAAAACAGAAAAGCATTTCAGGGATTATCTTTTGAGCAATTTTTAACCAAAATGGATAAAACTGATTTGTATTATACTAATTTTCAAAATTACCTAGCATCAAATGGTGCCAATCTAGAATTAGGAAATAACAAAGCGCTTGTAAAAAGATATATCACTGCTGAATTTGCTCGACAATTGTATGATGAGCAAAAATATTTTCAAATAATATTAAAAGATGATTCGATGGTAAAAGCAGCATTAAATACTTTGACTACAAAATAAGAATTTATTTTTTTATACTATCGTGACTCTGAGAATCTATACCATCATTCCACAAAGTTAAAATATCTGTAGCCACTGCAGCACCACTTCCTGCGGCAATTGCCAATTGACTTCTCCATCCAGCAAGTGTTCCAGCAACATAAATGCCTTCTGCTACTTTATGATCAAAGTTTTTAAGGAAAATGCGTTCTTTTTCTACAACTGCTTTCGGATGTTTGGCAACATAGTGCATCAATCCTTCAATCGCAAAAGTATTTGAGTAACCAACAGCTAGAACAATAATTTTTGTTTGGTAAGAATTTTTGTTTGTTTTCACTACAAAATTGGGATATTCTCCTTCAATTTGTACTACTTTTTCGTTACTAATTTGCGAAACGTGAGGATATAAATGGGCCAATTGAGCCGTACTTTCGGTTAATAACTCCGACCCTAATTTGCCTGGAGCAATTCCGTATGCATTATTGAACAAAGCTTCTTGAAGAGACGATGTTTTTTGATGGGTTATAATTCCGATTTTTTTTGAAGACACAAATGTTTTTTTGTAAGCAGAACCTAATACTAAAGCACAAGAAACTCCAGAAACACCACCACCAATGATAAGGACATCAAACACTTTTATAAATTTTTAGATTTTTCATCAATTACTTTAGACATTCTAAAAATAAGTAGAATAAAAACAGCACAAAAAGAAGCTACAATTCCTATCAAAGCAACTACACTATTGCCTTCAAACAAATGATCAAAATCAAGAAGTGTAATGTTAAAAACAATTAATGCAAGTGCAATTAAAACTAATATCGAAGTAAAAATTTTCATTTTATAAAATAATTTGAAGTGAAAGTAATAAAAAAATGGTTAAACAAACAATCCTTTAACATTCGCTGCAAATAATTTAACAGCAATTGCCAATAGAACCACACCAAACGTTTTGCGGACCACTCCCAAACCTGTAGTCCCTAACAGTTTCTCAATTTTTGGAGATGCTTTCAAAACACCATAAACCAAAATAATATTCAAAATGATGGCAACTACAATATTCTCAGCGTAGTATTGTGAACGCAAGGAAAGTAGTGTAGTCATTGTTCCAGCACCAGCAATCAAAGGAAAAGCCAATGGTACAATAGAAGCAGAACTTGCTTCGGCATCACGATATATTTTAATACCTAAAATCATTTCTAATGCCAAAAAGAAAAGTACAAACGAACCTGCAACAGCAAAAGAATGTACGTCGATACCAATTAAATTCAGAAATTCTTCTCCAATAAACAGAAAAACAATCATAATAATTCCAGCAACAATTGATGCTTTCTCAGATTCAATATGACCATGTTTGGTACGCAAATCAACAATAATAGGAATCGTTCCTACAATATCAATTACTGCAAAAAGCACCATACTCACTGTAATTATTTCTCTGAAATCAAAATTCATAGTAATTTATTAATGATGTAAAATTACGTAAATCTGCAATGTTAAAGGTAAAAAAGCGTAAATTTGTTTTTTTAAGTTCTAGAGTTTACTAATTATAAAAATTACTTTATGAAAAATCTATTTACTTATTTATTCCTTTTTTCCACATTTATATTTTTTGGACAAATTAATCTTGAACACACTTATTTTGAAAGCAATGTACAAAGAATAAATCTTGAATATTCAGGAGAAAAATATTATGTGTTTAAAAATAGTACAAACGAACTTTTGCTATATAATTCAGACCATACTTTATGGAAAACAATAGTATTACCTGTTTTTGGCTCAAACCAATTTATCCCAATTATAATATTTAATGTATCTGATACTTTGGTTAATTCTGATAGTAATGTTGAAGTGATTTATAGTTATTACAACAACATATCAACAAGTTATGAAACTAAAATAATTTCCGAAAATCAAACAATTATTACTACTATTACGGATAGTTTTTGGGTGTATATCGATAAAATTGAAGGGCTTTCTAGTAAATTAATCACATTAAGTAATAGTGGTAATAATCCTTTAAGTAAAGTTTATTCTTTTCCAAATATAATTCTTGAAAACACAAGTAATTTAGGGCAAATTAGAAGAATAAAACTAGAAAATTCTGGAGAAAAATATTATGTGTTAGATAAAATAAACCAAATCGCAATACTCTATAATACAGATTTTACAATTTGGAAGACCATAAATTTACCAAAACCTCTTGAAGCTAATTATAATGATATTTTTGTTGTATATCAAGATGAAACCAACGAGCTAATTAAAATTGGTTATACCTATGCAATTCCACAAGCAGATTATGGAATTTATACTGGAAAAGTTGTTGACGAAAACAGCGTAGAACTACTATCTATTCCGAATGTTAAATCAATGCATATCAGCAAAATTAATGGATTTGATAATAAATTATTTGTGCTTATTAATGAAATCCTCAATGGTCAACCAACTCTTTTTTATTCAAAAGTATATAAAATACCAGAATTGGTTTTAGAAAATACCTATGAAAGTATAGTAAAAAGAGTAATATTAGAAAATTCTGGAGAAAAATATTATACCTCTCAAAACCCGGAAAGTTCAATTGTGAAAATTTATAATGCAAATCATTCTTTGTGGAAATCAATTCCCCTTGATTTACCTAATCAAGATGTTAGAAATACAACAATTAATTTTATATCCGAAACTAAAATAAATCCAGATGAGTTTGTTGAGTTAAGTTGCAGTTATGATTCTTTTAGTGTTTTTGGTTTTGCTTATAGTCATAGTCAAATAATAAATGAAAATGGTTTAAGTTTTTTAGAAGTAAATAATTCACCTCTTATTTATTTGAGTGAAATCCCAAATTTAAACCCTAAATTAATAGGTGCAATTGCAAACTATGATTTAAACAATGATGCAACTTATTATGGAACTGTTTATAATCATGATGCTTTAAGTAATTCATACTTTGAAAATGCTTCACAAATAAAAATCACTCCAAATCCAGCAAATTCTTTTTTAAATATTAATTCATTAAAACCACTTCAAGAAGCAAAGTTTTACAATTCAGTTGGTATGTTAGTTAAAAAAGAATCACTTGAAAACAAATCTAGTATCAATGTTGAGGAATTGCCAGATGGTGTTTATTTACTGCTTTTAAAAGACTACAACAATTCTATTTCAACTCACAAAATTATTATTTCAAATTAAAAAATGTTTCAACTCGGAAAAACCATAGTATCAGAAGATATTCTAGAAAAAGAATTTGTTTGCAATCTCTCTGCTTGCAAAGGCGCTTGCTGTGTAGATGGTGATGCTGGAGCACCTTTAAGCAAAGAAGAAATCGTTATTTTAGAAGAAATTTACACCAAAGTAAAACCTTTTCTTCGCAAAGAAGGCATAGCTGCAATAGAAGCTCAAGGCACTTGGAGAATTGGCACTGACGGTGATTTTGAAACTCCTCTTATTGACGAAAAAGATTGCGCTTATGTTATCTATGATGGCAAAACTGCTCTTTGCGGAATAGAACAAGCCTACAACCAAGGCATAATTAGTTGGAAAAAACCAGTTTCGTGTCATTTATATCCTGTTCGTGTTAAAGATTTTACTGAATTTGCGGCAGTTAATTATGACAAATGGGATATTTGTTCTCCTGCTTGTTCTCTCGGCAAAGAATTAGAAGTTCCAGTTTATAAATTTGTCAAAGAAGCACTTATTCGTCGTTTTGGTGAAGACTGGTATACTGAACTTGAAAAAGTTGCCGAAGACTTGAAAAAATAATTACATTTCACTACTTTTTTATTACTGCTTCCTAAATTTACAAACCCTATATTTTACAGTAGCTTACAACTTTTTGTTTTTTTAAATAATTGATTATAAGTGTGTTAAATTTATTTGAATTTACACATCAGATAATTAACTTTGTTAAAAACTATTGCTGTTTGTGAATAAGTTTGGCTTTCTTTTTTAGTTTCAATTGACAATCTTTGTAACTGTCAAATGAGTTAAAAAAATCTTAAAAAAAACCCCAATTTATGTCTGCTATTGAACCTATCCTACAAGAAAATAAAAATCGTTTTGTGATTTTTCCGATAAAACACCACGATATTTGGGAATGGTATAAAAAAATGGAAGCCAGTTTTTGGACTGCAGAAGAAATTGATTTGCACCAAGACTTATCAGACTGGAATAATAAACTAAGTGATGACGAGAAATATTTTATTAAACATATATTAGCTTTTTTTGCTGCTTCAGACGGAATTGTAAACGAAAATCTTGCCGAGAACTTCGTTAATGAAGTACAATATGCTGAAGCAAAATTTTTCTATGGTTTTCAGATAATGATGGAAAACATTCATAGCGAAACCTATTCGCTTTTGATTGATACTTACGTAAAAGACGAAGCAGAAAAAGCTGAATTATTCAATGCCTTAGAAGTTTTTCCTGCCATAAAGAAAAAAGCAGATTGGGCTTTGAAATGGATAGAATCAGATTCATTTGCAGAGAGACTTATTGCATTTGCAGCTGTCGAAGGTATTTTCTTTTCTGGCGCATTTTGTTCGATTTTTTGGTTAAAAAAACGTGGCTTGATGCCAGGATTAACATTCTCAAACGAATTAATCTCACGTGACGAAGGCGTTCACTGTGATTTTGCCGTGCATTTACACAATCATCATCTTGTAAATAAAGTGCCAAAAGCTAGAATCAGAGAAATTATTATAGATGCTTTAATTATCGAAAGAGAATTTATAACTGAATCGCTACCAGTAAGTTTAATTGGTATGAATGCTGGGTTAATGACACAGTATTTAGAATTTGTTGCTGACAGATTACTCGTAGAATTAGGATGCGAAAGAGAGTACAACACCTCTAATCCTTTTGATTTTATGGATATGATTTCGCTTCAAGGAAAAACAAATTTCTTCGAAAAAAGAGTGGCCGAATATCAAAAAGCAGGTGTGATGAGCACCGATAGTGATTCGCAAAAAATAAGTTTCGATGCTGATTTTTAGTATTTAAAACAAATAACTTCTATAAGAACACAGAATTCAATCAAAGTTCTAAAAAACAAAACAAAAACAAATAACTAAAAAAACAGAAAAGGGATTTTCAGTTTTTAAAAAACTTCAAGCTTATGTATGTAGTAAAAAGAGATGGCCACAAAGAGCCTGTAATGTTCGACAAGATCACAGATAGAATTAAAAAACTATGTTATGGTTTGAATGATTTGGTTGATTCGGTAAAAGTAGCCATGCGAGTTATCGAAGGTTTGTATGACGGCGTTACAACTTCAGAATTAGACAATTTAGCTGCCGAAACTGCAGCCTCAATGACAATTTCTCACCCAGATTACGCACAATTGGCTGCGAGAATTGCCATTTCAAATTTGCATAAAAACACCAACAAATCATTCTCTGAAACGATGAATGAAATGTACCATTATATTAACCCAAGAACCAATCAAGAAGCTCCGCTTTTATCAGAAGAAGTTTACAAAGTAATTCAAGAAAATGCAGAATTTTTAAATTCACATATTATTTATAATCGTGATTTTAACTATGATTACTTTGGGTTTAAAACATTAGAACGCTCGTATTTATTAAAAATAAACGGGAAAATAGTAGAAAGACCTCAACATATGTTGATGCGTGTTTCTGTGGGAATTCACTTAAACGATTTGAAGTCGGTAATTGAAACCTATGACTTAATGTCAAAAAAATTCTTTACTCACGCAACGCCTACCTTGTTTAACGCAGGAACTCCAAAACCACAAATGTCATCATGTTTCTTATTGACAATGAAAGATGATAGTATTGACGGAATTTATGACACGTTGAAACAAACGGCAAAAATCTCGCAATCGGCTGGAGGAATTGGATTGTCAATTCACAATGTTCGTGCTACTGGATCGTATATTCGTGGTACCAATGGAACTTCAAACGGAATTGTACCTATGTTGAGAGTTTTCAACGATACCGCACGTTATGTAGACCAAGGTGGTGGTAAAAGAAAAGGAAGTTTTGCTATTTATCTAGAAACTTGGCATGCTGATATTTTTGAATTCTTAGATTTGAAAAAAAATACAGGAAAAGAAGAAATGCGCGCAAGAGATTTATTCTTTGCCATGTGGACTTCTGATTTGTTTATGAAACGTGTTCAAGAAGATACCACTTGGACCTTGATGTGTCCTAACGAATGTCCTTGTCTGTGTGATGTTTATGGAGACGAATTCGAAGCATTATATACTTCATATGAAGAAAGAGGAAAAGGAAGAAAAACTATCAAAGCACGTGAATTGTGGGAAAAAATTCTAGAATCTCAAATCGAAACTGGAACTCCATATATGTTGTATAAAGATGCAGCAAACAGAAAATCAAATCAGAAAAATTTAGGAACCATACGTTCGTCTAACTTGTGTACCGAAATTATGGAGTACACTTCTGAGGATGAAATTGCAGTCTGTAACCTTGCTTCTATTTCGTTGCCAATGTTTGTAGAAAATGGTGCTTTCAATCACGAATTGATGTATAATGTTACCAAACGTGTTACTCGAAATCTAAATAAAGTAATCGACAGAAATTATTATCCAGTAAAAGAAGCCGAAAATTCTAATATGCGTCATAGACCAGTAGGATTGGGTGTTCAAGGATTGGCTGATGCTTTTATTTTACTTCGTATGCCTTTTACAAGTGACGAAGCAAAGAAATTAAATCAAGAAATTTTCGAAACTTTATATTTTGCAGCCGTTACCGCTTCTATGGAAATGGCAAAAGAAGAAGGACCATATTCTTCATTTGAAGGATCACCTATTTCTAAAGGAGAATTTCAACACAATTTGTGGGGAATGAAAGACGAAGAACTTTCAGGAAGATGGGATTGGGCAAGTTTAAGAAAAGAAGTAATGGAACATGGAGTTCGTAACTCATTATTGGTTGCACCAATGCCAACGGCTTCTACTTCACAAATTTTAGGAAACAACGAAGCGTTTGAACCGTATACTTCAAATATTTACACTCGACGTGTTTTATCTGGAGAATTTATTGTAGTAAACAAACATTTACTTGAAGATTTAGTAAAACGTGGCTTGTGGAACGAAGAATTGAAACAAGAAATTATGCGTCATAATGGTTCGGTTCAAAACATAGAGAACATTCCTGCTGATTTAAAAGAATTGTATAAAACCGTTTGGGAAATGTCAATGAAAGATATTATTGATATGTCTCGTCATAGAGGTTACTTTATTGACCAATCGCAATCGTTGAACTTGTTTATGCAAGATGCAAATTATGCAAAATTAACTTCGATGCACTTCTATGCTTGGCAAAGCGGATTGAAAACTGGAATGTATTATTTGAGAACCAAATCTGCCGTTGATGCTATTAAATTCACCTTAAACAATGATAAAAAAGCAGAACCAGTTGAAGCTGCTGTTGGAGTTGAAGTTCAAGCAGCAAACGAAACAGGAGAAATGACAGCCGAAGATTATAGAGCAATGATAGAACTTGCTAAAAATGCTGGTCCAGATGATTGCGAAATGTGTGGATCTTAATTAAAAAAGAGATTAAAGAGAATAGAATAAAGAAACAGCTGTCAATTGATGGCTGTTTTATTTTAAAAGAAATAATCCTAAAAAAATTGGATTAAATACCAATAATTGGTATTTTTACAAAAAAAATTATGGCACGAAATACTTCAATATTATTAGGTGACTATTTTGAGAAATTTATAAATGAACAAATTTCTACAGGAAAATATAGTTCTGTAAGCGAAGTTGTTAGAACCGCATTAAGAATGTTTGAAGAAAAAGAAAACAGTACAAAATCATTAATAAACGAACTTAAAATTGGAGAAAAAAGCGATAAAATTAAAAATTTTGATAGAAACAAAAACCTAGAAAAATTAAATGCAACATTTCAAAAATAATGTCGACTTATATAATCAGTGAAAAAGCATTAGAAGACATTAACACTATTTGGATTTATACTGCTGAGAATTGGTCTGCCGAACAAGCAAACCGATATTATAACTTAATTTTTGATGAAATAGAACACGTAGCAGAAAATTTTTTGATGGCTCGTGAGATGGAAAATATTAGAAAATCATATCGGTTTACTAAAATAAAATCGCACCTTATTTTTTTTAGAAAAAATAAATTAAATCAAATTGAAATAATTAGAGTGCTACACGAAAGAATGGATATAGAGAATAAATTATTTGAATAAAATATATTAATTTACAAACAGCTGTCAATTGATGGCTGTTTTATTTTTTAAAATATAAACAAAATGAATCCTATTACAATAAAACGAACTACTTCAGAAAATGAAGATTTTGCAAAACTTGTCATTCCACTTGATTCCTATTTGAAAGTGTTAGATGGAGATGATCACGAGTTTTATGCCCAATTCAACAAAACCAATTTATTGAAAAATGCCGTAATTTGTTATGATAATGATATTCCTGTCGGAATTGGAGCTTACAAAGAATACGAGCCCAAAACAGCAGAAATAAAAAGAATGTATACCTTGCCTGAATATCGCAGAAAAGGAATTGCATCAAAAATAGTAGATGAACTAGAACAATGGGCAAAAGAAGAAAACTACACCACTTGTGTTCTTGAAACCGGTTTTATGCAAGCAGATGCTATCTATTTATACCAAAAATTAGGCTATACCATCATTGAAAATTATGGTCAATACAAAGGAGTTGAAAATAGTGTTTGTATGGAAAAAATAGTAATTTAAACTGTATTTTTGAAAATCTGAAATTTAAAATCTAAAATCACAATGAACTGGGAACAACTATTATCTCTTAAACGCCAAGGCGACACCAGCAAAAGATTACGCAAAGAACAAGATGATACTCGGCTTGGTTTTGAAGTTGATTATGATAGAATTATATTTTCGGCAGCTTTTAGAAGTTTGCAGGATAAAACACAAGTTATACCGCTTTCAAAAACCGATTTTGTACATACTCGATTGACTCATAGTCTAGAGGTTTCGGTAGTAGGTCGCTCTATTGGAAGATTGGTTGGGAAAAAAATTATTGAAAAATATCCGCATTTACAAGAAATACACGGTTTTCAAGCAAATGACTTTGGTGCAATTGTAGCTGCTGCTTCATTGGCTCACGATATTGGCAATCCGCCTTTTGGTCATTCTGGAGAAAAAGCAATAGGTGAATATTTTTCTATTGGAAAAGGACAACAATTCAAAGACAAACTTACCAATAAGCAATGGCAAGATCTTATTGATTTTGAAGGAAACGCAAACGGCTTTTCGGTTTTAACCAGTTCTAGACCAGGAATTGAAGGAGGTTTGCGAATAACGTATGCTACTTTGGGAGCTTTTATGAAATATCCAAAAGAAAGCTTGCCTAAAAAACCTACTAAAAATATTTCAGATAAAAAGTATGGATTCTTTCAAACCGATTCACAATTTTTTCAGGAAGTAGCGCAAGAACTGGGTTTAATTTCAAATAAATCTGGAAATGATATTGGTTTTGAAAGACATCCACTTGCCTATTTGGTGGAAGCAGCAGATGATATCTGTTATACTATCATTGATTTTGAAGACGGAATCAATTTAGGATTAGTTTCTGAAGATTTTGCTTTAGAATATTTAATCAAATTGGTCAAGGATTCTATAGATTCAACCAAGTACAACGCATTAACCACCAAAGAAGATCGCATCAGTTATTTGAGAGCATTGGCAATTGGAAGTTTAATAAATGATGCCGTGAAAGTTTTTATAGAAAATGAAGACGATATTTTGAAAGGAAATTTCCCTTATGCCCTAACGGATAAAAGCAAATATAAAGCTCAGATGGACGACATTATTAAGCTGAGCGTCAAAAAAATATATCAAAGCCGTGAAGTTATAGAGAAAGAATTAACAGGTTATCAGATTATCAACACCTTATTAGATAAATTTATTACTGCCTACAACAACAAACACGAAGGAAAAACAAGCAATTTTGACTCACTTTTATTAAAAATACTTCCCGAAAAACACCATATAGAGAAAGAAGAAATTTATGAAAGACTACTTCATATTTGTCACTTTGTATCGATGCTTACAGACGGAAATGCATTATTGTATTATCGTATCATTTCGGGTACTATAAACTAGATTGTTAATGTTTTAATCGTTTTTTTGAAATTATAAAAAAATACGTTAAGTTTGTTTTCCAAAAATTAAAAAATTATGAAAAAAATTACACTATTAACCGCTTTTCTGATTTCGTTTATTGGTTTTTCTCAAGCCAACAAACAACTTATCCAAAATTATTTAGATACAAACAAAAGTAAGTTTGGATTAACAAGTCAGGATATTTCTGAGTGGACTATCGAGAATGAATTCATAGGGCAAGGTACAAAAATCACAAGTACCTATATTGTTCAAAGATATCAAGGAATTGAAGTTTTTAATGCACAATCAAATGTATCTATTAAAGACGGAAATGTCCTAAAGTTAGGAAATAACTTTCAAAGCAATCTAGCACAAAAAGTAAATACAACTACTCCAACTTTGAATATGTTTCAAGCAATTAAAAATGCTTATTCTAATGTTGGTATAACTTCGGTTCCTACCTTTACAATTGCTGAAACTATTAATGATAAAAAGTTTTTGTTATCTGATGGAATGCAGCAAGATCAAATTACAGCTAAACTAGGATACTGTCAAGTAGCAAATAAATTAAAACTTGCATGGGCATTTCAGTTTTATGCTCCAGGAAATCATTATTGGGATATTAAAGTAGATGCTATTAATGGTTCTGTATTAGAAAAAAATGATCTAACTATCAGTTGTAATTTTGGCGAATCTAATCATAACCATAATGATTTAATCAAAAAACCATCTTTTGGTT
This sequence comes from Flavobacterium sp., assembly GCA_043731625.1. Taxonomy (GTDB): domain Bacteria; phylum Bacteroidota; class Bacteroidia; order Flavobacteriales; family Flavobacteriaceae; genus Flavobacterium. The sequence continues at coordinate 14,408 of JAYTIV010000221.1, forward strand.
TTATGGAATATGTGTTTAACTCACGTACATCTATGTTAGATGCTCCTGTTGCTACTTATAGAGTAATTCCTTACAATTATTCAAGCCCGAATCATAGTCCATTTGAAGTTATTTCTACGTCTGGAAACTTATTGGCTTCACCAAATGGTTGGCATGATGCTAATGCATTAGGAGGTACAAATGCAGCTTTAAAATTTACATATACTAGAGGAAATAATGTTTTAGCTCAAGAAGATGCAAACGGTGATAATGGTACAGGTATAAGAGCTGATGGTGGAGCAACTTTAAATTTTGATTTTCCGCAATATAATGTAGGTACTGGTCAAACATTACAACCTACATCTTATACTTCAGCATCTACAACTAATTTATTCTATATGAACAACATTATGCATGATGTTTGGTATCAGTATGGATTTGATGAAGCAAATGGGAATTATCAACAAAACAATTTAGGAAGAGGTGGAGTTACTTCTGGAACTGGAGATTATGTTCAGGCAGATTCTCAAGATGGATACTCTCAAACAACACCAACATTAAATAACGCAAATTTTACACCTACAAATGACGGAGTAAGACCACGTATTCAAATGTTTTTGTGGGATGCTGGAGCACCTCCAACAGATTATATTCAAATCAATTCGCCGGCAAGTATTGCTGGTGCAATGTCTGCAACGACAAATGTGTTTGATACAACAGATAGAATACCTGTTCCTGCTGCACCAAATGGAATTACATCAGATTTAGTTCATTATGAAAATGCTCCAAACCCAAATACAAACCCTATTAGTAGTCATAACGCATGCGTTGTGCCAACAAATGCATTTGATATTAGTGGTAAAATTGCATTAATAAGAAGAGGGAATTGTAATTTTTCTAACAAAGTTAAAAATGCTCAAGATGCTGGAGCATTAGCTGCTATTGTTTACGATACTGTTGTTAATAACCCAACCAGATTATCAATGAGTTCAACAGGTTTATTAGGAATTACTATTCCTGCTATATTTATTTCAAGAGAAAAAGCAGAAGCTTTATTAGCTGAAATGGCTAATGGTCCAGTTAATATAAAAATTGAAGTTCCTAGCAATTTATACTTATATGCTGATGGAGATTTTGACAATACAATTATTGGTCACGAATATGGCCACGGTATTTCAAACAGACTTGTAGGTGGTGGTCTTGCTGGCTGTATGACTAATCAAGAACAAATGGGAGAAGGTTGGTCTGACTTTTTCGGATTAATGATGCAACTAAAAACTGGAGATACTGGTGCTGACCCGAAAACAGTTGGAACTTTTGCAATAAATGAACCAAATAATGGCGCTGGAATTAGAGATTTTCCTTATTCTACAGATATGACAATTAATCCACGTACATTTAGTAGTTCAAATTGGCCTTATGATGCAACAGATACAACTTATAGATATAAAATCGGAGAGTTTTGGGCTACAGTGCTATGGGATCTAAACTGGGCTTATATTAATCAATACGGTTTTGATCCAGATATTTATAATGGTAATGGAGGAAATAATAAAGTAATGAGATTAGTATTAGATGCATTAAAACTTGATACTTGTAATGGTGCAAATATGATAACAGGCAGAGATAATATCTTTGCAGCTGATCAAGCTACAACTGGCGGTGCAAATTATAATATGATTGCTGAAGTTTTCAGAAGAAGAGGTTTGGGATTGAATGCTTCTTCAGGTTTAGCATCTGATTCTACTGACCAAGTTGAAGAGTTTACTGCTTTCCCATTAGCAAACACACAATTCAACAAAGCTGAAAACATTAGAATCTATCCTAATCCTTCAAACGGATTATTAAATGTTCGTATCAACCAATTTGTAGGTAAAGTTACTATTCAAATTGTGGATATCAATGGTAGAGTTGTTTTCAATCAAACAGATGACAAATTCAATATTGAGAAATCAATTAACTTGAACAAATTACAAACTGGAGTATATGTAGTTAAAATTAATACGAATGAGTTTACTTATTCTGAAAAATTAATTAGAAACTAATATCTTTAAGTTTATAAATTAGAAAAATCCAAATCGAAAGTAGACTGCCCCCAAAAAGTTAGACACTATTTGGGGGTATTTTTATGGAAAGAAAAGTAAAGTATGATTATGCATTTAAACTTGAATGCGTAAAACTAG
>JAYTIV010000222.1:0-16566 GCA_043731625.1 Flavobacterium sp.
GGAGATTTGATTGCTAAAATAAAAGTAGTTGCCAATGTTTCTAACTTGAGCAATACTAAAAATCAAATGCAATCAGCCAAAAATGATTTAGACAACCAAGAAAAATTATTCCAACGTCAGAAAACCTTATTTGATAAAGGCGTTATTTCTGCCAATGATTTTGATGCAGCACAATTGGCCTACAAACAAGCCAAACAAAATTATGCTGCTTCAAAGCAAGGATTTGATATTGCCAAAACTGGTACAACATCAGGATTAGGAAGTTATGCCAATACACTCATTCGTTCAACTGTCAACGGAATGGTGCTTGATGTACCAGTAAAAGTGGGGAATCAAGTTATTGAAAGTAATAATTTTAATGAAGGAACTACTATTGCTAGTGTTGCAGATGTTGGAAGAATGATTTTTGTAGGTAAAGTTGATGAGTCTGAAGTAGGGAAAATCAAAGAAAAACTTCCAATTGAAATTACCGTTGGTGCCATCGAAAACAAAAAATTTGATGCCATTTTGCAATATATCGCTCCAAAAGGGAAAACAGAAAATGGAGCTATTCAATTCGAAATAAAGGCTTCATTGACAAACAGAGACGACACTTTTATTAGAGCTGGATTGAGTGCCAATGCTTCTATTATTTTAGAAAAAGCAGACAAAGTGCTTTCTATAAAAGAATCCCTTATTCAATTTGATAAAAAAACAGAGAAACCTTATATTGAGGTTGAAACGGGAACCCAAAAATTTGAAAGAAGAGATTTGGTTTTAGGTGTTAGTGATGGTATTGATGTAGAAGTAAAATCCGGTGTGAAAGCTACAGATAAAATTAAAGTTTGGAACCAAGGTCTAGAAACAGACGAAAAAAAGGAATAATCATTCGCTAAAAAAGCCATTTTAGTTTATTAGAAAATGTTAAATTTGTGTAGTACCTTTGCTACACTTTCATTCAAAAAATATATGAAAAAAGTAAAAAATAGTATTCTGGTTCTCATGCTTCTTTGGAGTATTGCCAATCAAGCACAAGCAAAAAAATGGACAATAGATGAATGTGTCAATTATGCTTTAGAACACAACATTTCTATAAAACAATCCGATTTAGATATCAAATTGTCTGAGATTGAAAAGAATAGTGCTTTTGGGAATTTTCTACCTTCGGTAAATGCAAATGCTTCTCATTCTTGGAATATCGGTTTGAATACCAATATTCTTACCAATACGTTAGAAAACCAAACCACGCAATTTACGTCTATGGGTTTGAATGCTGGTGTTGATATTTATAAAGGATTGCAAAATCAAAATCAATTTAGAAAATCCAAACTTTCAATTATAGCAGCTCAATATCAATTGTCTAAAATGAAAGACGATATTTCGTTGAATGTTGCCAATGCTTTTTTACAAATTCTTTTCAATAAAGAAAACCTAAAAGTACAACAAGAACAGTTGGCCAATAATGAAAAACAATACAAAAGAACCGAAGAATTAGTCAAAGCAGGTTCTATTCCTAGAGGAGATTTGCTAGACAGTAAAGCAACAGTTGCTGGCGACAAACAAAGAATCATAGCGGCAGAAAACACTTTGCTTATTTCTAAATTAAGCTTAGCGCAATTATTGCAATTAGATACATTTCAGGATTTTGATATTGATGAAGGAAAATACGAAGCCAAACAAAGCGAAGTAATGTTTCAAACACCAGAAGCTATTTATCAAAAAGCAAAAGGAGAACGAGTAGAGTTGAAAATTGCTCAAACCAATGTGCAAATTGCTGAAAAAAACATAACGATAGCAAAAGGTGCTTTTCAACCAACATTACAAGGGTTTTATGGTTTTAGTACGCGTGCTGGATATTCAGACAGAATTACTGGCTTTGTTCCTAACAATTCCAATCCAACTTCTGTAATTGGGCAGGTCGAAGGAACAAATCAAAATGTTGTTCAACCAAATTTTTCACCTGTATTTGGCAAATCGGCTCCGTTTTTCAATCAATTTAGCGATAATAAAGGACACAGTTTTGGTGTGCAATTGAGTGTTCCTATCTTTAATGGATTCTCTGTAAAAAATAATGTAGAACGATCTAAAGTTGCTCTTGATAGAGCAAAAATTGCTCTTTCGCAAAGCGAATTAGATTTAGAGCGAACTGTATATACTGCTTTTACAGATGCAAAAGGTGCTTTTAATGCCTATCAATCGGCAGTTACAGCTCTTGAAGCTAGAGAAAATGCTTATAATTATGCCAAAGAACGATATGCAGTTGGGATGATGAATGCTTTTGATTTTAATCAATCGCAAACATTATATGTAAATGCACAATCAGAAGCATTGAGAACAAAATACGATTATATTTTTAGAACAAAAATTGTAGAATTCTATTTTGGAATTCCAATCATCAAAAAACAATAAGTTATGTCAAGCAAAACAAAATATTTTATTATTGGTGGAATGGTAGTAGCAATTATCACATTAATTATATTATCTAAAAAGGGAGTATTAGGAAATAAAGAAAAAGCAATAGATGTAGAAATTGCCAAAACAGATGCCATAACAATCATCGAAACCGTTTCTGCTACAGGAAAAATTCAACCAGAAATAGAAGTCAAAATATCGTCTGAAGTTTCGGGTGAGATTATTTCTTTGCCAGTAAAAGAAGGGCAAGTGGTCAAAAAAGGAGATTTGTTGGTAAAAATAAATCCAGATTTATATACTTCAGGATACAATAGAACCGTTGCTGGATTGTCTCAAACAAAAGCAGGATTAGGTCAAGCCGATGCTGGTTTTAAAGAAGCTAAATCCAATTATGAAAGAAATAAAATATTATTTGATAAAGGAATTATTTCAAAATCAGAATGGGACAAAGCAATTGCTTCATTTGAAAATGCTAAAGCGGCCAAAGAATCAGCCTACTATAATGTAAAAAGCGCTTCGGCAACTGTAAACGAAGCCAAAGACAATTTAGGTAGAACAACAATTTATGCACCAGCTGATGGAACAATTTCGATGTTAAATGTAGAATTAGGAGAACGAGTTTTAGGGACACAACAAATGACAGGTACAGAAATTTTGCGTGTTGCCAATTTAAACAATATGGAAGTTGAGGTTGATGTAAACGAAAATGATATTGTAAAAATAAATGTAGGAGATTCTGCCAATGTTGAGGTTGATGCCTATTTAAAAAAGAAATTTAAAGGAATTGTAACCAGTATTTCAAACTCTGCAAGTGCAACATTAACAGCGGATCAAGTAACAAACTTTAAAGTAAAAGTAAGGATTCTAAAAGAGTCTTATCAAGATTTGTTAGTTGGGAAACCCGCAAGTTATTCGCCTTTTCGTCCAGGTATGACGGCAACAGTTGACATTATTACAAAAAGAAAAGAGAATGTATTAGGGGTTCCAATTAGTGCCGTAGTTGTAAAAACTGATACAACAGCAGTTAAAAAATTGGAAGTAGAAGACCCAAATTCTGAAGAAAACAAAATTAAGCCCAAAAGTGATAAAAAATACGAATGTGTATTTGTAAAAGTAGGTGATAAAGCCAAAATAAAAATCATTAAAACGGGCATACAAGATGATACCAATATTGAAGTAACCGAAGGTTTGTCAAAAGGCGATGTTGTAATTGTTGGACCTTATACCACTGTCACAAAAGATTTGAATTCTGGAGACAAAGTTTCAGTATCTTCTGATAAAAATAGTTCAGAGAAAAAAGGAAAAACGTCAATTAGTATTTCTACGAATTAATAAATTGCATTTTTTATAATAACAAATCAATCAAAATACGTGTCTTATATTCTAAATTTAGAAACAGCAACCAAAAACTGCTCTGTTTCTTTAGCCAAAAACGGAACTACTATCTTATGTAAACAAATGGCTGAGGAAGGCTATTCTCATGCAGAGAAATTGCATGTTTTTATTGATACTATTATGATTGAAGCAGATATTGATTATAAAGATTTAGATGCTATTGCTGTAAGTCAAGGTCCAGGATCGTACACGGGTTTGCGAATAGGTGTTTCTTCAGCAAAAGGGTTGTGTTATGCACTAGATATCCCTTTAATTGCTGTTGATACTTTGGCAGTTTTAGCTGTGCAAGTCACCCAAAAAGATGGCGTAATAATACCGTTGATTGATGCCAGAAGGATGGAAGTATATAGTGCTGTTTTTAATTCAAATCACATAAAAATTAAAGAAGTTCAAGCTGAAGTTATTACTGAGGAATCATATCAAGACTATAATGAAACTGTCTATTTTGTTGGAGATTGTCAAGAAAAATGCAAAACGGTTTTGACAAAATCTAATTTTGTTTTTTTAGAGCATATTATATATCCTTCTGCCAATGAAATGAGTCGTATGAGTTATGATAAATACCAAAAAAACGACACTGTAGATGTCGCTTATTTTGAACCCTATTATCTCAAAGATTTTATGATTACTACTTCTAAGAAATAGAATTATAAAGTATTTAGAAAATCAATAATTTTCATTTTATCACTTTCATCATCAAAATTTAATTTGTTTTCTTTCAGGAAATTTTCAATTGCCTCTTTCTTATCAGGAAATAATTTTAGTAGTTGTTTTTTATTTTCAGGAAATTCTACAGTCCCTTTTTCTTTGTTTTTAAAAAAGTAAAAATCACTAGATTTTACAAATTTAGCTGGCATATCTCTTTCTAAAGATGTTTTTGCTAGTTTTTCTTCATAAAAAGTGATGTTTTCTTTTTTATATAAAACAAAATCCCCTTTTTCATAAAGCGAAATCAAATACCCATTAAACAATTTGTTTTTGGTATCTACATACTGCGTTAGTTTGTATTTTTTATTGGTTGCAGCAAATACAATTGTTCCAAAATCATCAATTTTATCAAGAATTAAAGTGTCGTTTTTGGGTGAAATAAATTCAAAATTATCATCAAAAACATTATAACGCATAAATGCTTTTATGTTTAGTTTTTCAACTTTAGCTGGTGCAAACATTAATTGTAGATAAGGCGAACCTTGTGGTTTGTTTGCTTTTTTATTTTGATTACGAAACATTCTACCTGCAATATCAGGATGTTGTACTTCCTTTTGTAAAGATTGACAAGTACCTTCTAAAACAGAAAGTAAAATAATAACTCTAAAAATCATTTTTTTCATGGCATATACATATAAATTCAAGCTAAAACTACTCATTTTTTTAATTATAATTTCTATAAATCAAAAAAATTATTTAGGTGAAGGTTGAAAATTTATTCCCAATTGGTCAAATTCAATTTTGCAATTTTCTAATATAGCAGTAGATACATCTCCAAAATCTTCATTATTAGCCCACGCTCTAATGGCAATTTTAATACTTGTGTCTGTAAGTTCTCTGACAGAAACTGTAGCTTCTGGGGTTTTCAATATTTTAGGATTTTTATTTAAAATATCAAGAATAATATCTTTTACTTTTTTTAAATCCGTGTTATACGAAATACCGATTGTTAAGTCTGTTCTTCGAGTTTCTTGTTTGGAGTAATTAATAATTGTACCGTTTGATAATGCTCCGTTGGGCACATAAATCACGTGATTGTTTGCAGTTAATAATTGTGTTACAAAAATTTGAATGTCTATTACAGTTCCAGAAACATTTTGAGCTTCTATAACATCACCCAATTTGAAAGGTTTGAATAGAATAATCAACATTCCCCCAGCAAAATTAGAAAGTGATCCCTGTAGCGATAGGCCAACCGCTAATCCGGCTGCACCAAGAATGGCTACAAAAGATGAAGATTCAATTCCTAGTTTCGAAATGACAGCAATAAATAACACAATTCGCAATCCCCAAAAAATAATATCTGATAAAAACTCTACCAAAGTAGGTTCGATTTCACGTTGAATCAAGATTTTTTTCGAAATCTTATAAATGATTTTGATAACCCAAATGCCAACAAATAAAATAAGTAATGCAGCAATTAATTTTGGAGAATAATCTACAAATACATTTATAAATTTATCTATATACTGCTCAAGACGATTAATGTTTCCTTCTAATTTCATTTTATTCTAATAAAAAACCTTCTCAAAAGAGAAGGTTATAATTTTATACAAAAATAAGTTTTTTAATACTTAATCTGCCATTTCATCTTTAGGATTTTCATCCGTTGCATCATTTGCATCATCAACAAGGTTGTTCGCTTTGTCTTTTGTTGTTTCTATTGTTTCTGCTACTTTTTCTTTTGCATCTCCAACAAATTCTTCAGCTTTTGCTACAATTGGTGCTGCACTCTCTTTTACAGAATCAACTACATCACCTAATGCATCAGCTGCTTTTTCTGAATATTCGCTAACTTTTTCTTTTGCAACTTCAACATATTCTTCCGCTTTTTCCATCAACGGTGCAGCAGTTTCTTTTGCTTTAGCAATTGCTTCTTCAGCAAAATTCTCCGCTTTTTCCATTAATGGAGTTGCTGTTTCTTTTGCTTTAGCTATTGCTTCTTCAGCAAAATGTTCTGCTTTTTCAAGCATTGGAGCAGCACTTTCTTTAGCTTTTGCTATTGTGTCTTCAGCAAAATGTTCCGCTTTATCGGCAAGGTTTCCAGCATTTTCTTTTGCTGAACCAAATAAATTTTTAATAAATGTACCTAATCCCATAGTTTTGAGTATTTAATTGAAATGCAAATTTACAAAAAAAAAGTAAAGGTTTTAAAATCAAATTTTTAAATCTTTAAACACATCTTCAAATTGTTCTATAGGGATTTCGCAAGTTTTGTTTTGGCACACATAAAATAAAGTTTTATTTATAACGAATCGATTTATTAAAAATGGCAAATCAGATTGTTTTTCTGTACCAGACAAAAGTAAATAGGGTAAATACATTTGATTTATTTTTTTTGCAAAATCAAGTGCTTTATTACTGCAAATAGCCAGCTCTTTTTGATTTGGAGCATCATTTAAAAAAACGTTCATCCAATTTGAAAAAGCCGATGGATAATCAATATTTGGAATGATATGATGAAGCATTTGTTGACATATTATTTCGTAATACGAGTTATTAAAATAGATACCTAAACGAGATAAATTGGATGCCATTACAGAATTTGAAGCTGGAATAACATTGTCTTCAGTTTCAAAATGATTGGTAATTAATGCATTGTCTAGATTGGATGTAAACGAAAAAAACTGAGATTTAGCATCATAAAAATGTTCGAAACAATAATCACATAATTGTTTCGCATTTTGAAGCCAATTTTCATCAAACGTAACTTCGTATAACGAAATAAAAGCATCAATTACTAAAGCATAATCTTCTAAGAATCCATTAATAGTGCTTTTGCCATTTTTATAACTGTGCCATAAATTTCCCTCTGCTGACCATTGATTTTTAATGATAAAATCAGCATTTTGCAAAGCAATATCTAAATATTGTTGCTTTTGAAGTGCTTTATAAGCATCAACAAATCCTTTCAACATAATGGCATTCCAAGAAGTTAGTGCTTTGTCATCAAGTCTAGGTTTGCTGCGTTTTTCCCTTTCGTTAAAAAGTAGTTTTTCCCACGTTTTCTTTTTTGAAATTAAATCTAACAAATCAATATTTTGATCTTTTGAAATTTGTTCTAAAGTTTGATTTTGAATGAGAACATAATTTGAATGTTCCCAAAAACCAAAGTCATTTATATTAAATACAATTGAAAAAAGAGTGTAGTCTTCATTTAGAATAACTTGTAATTCAGCTTTTGTCCAGACATAAAAAGCGCCTTCTTCGAGATGGTTTTCAGTATTCAAACTATCGGCATCAAGTGCGCAATAAAATCCACCTTCTTTATTCAATAATTCTCTTAATACAAAATCCAATGTTTTTTCGATGACTTCTTTGTATAAGGGGTTTCTTGTATGTTTGTATGCATCAGCATACAAAGAAACGAGTTGTCCGTTGTCATAAAGCATTTTTTCAAAATGAGGTACATGCCATTTGATATCTACTGAATACCTAGAGAAACCACCTTCAATTATGTCAAAAAGCCCACCAAAGGCCATTTTAGTGAGTGTAAGATTCACAAAGTCTAAAAGCTGTTGGTCTTTGTTTTGGTAGCCATATCGCATTAGAAATTGATAATTGTTGGGCATCATAAATTTGGGTGCTCTTGCCATTCCGCCATATTCCCAATCAAAACTTTTTTTCCATTTGTCTATTAAAGGAAGTAGTATTTCTTGAGATAATTCGTCTTTTGTATTTTGATTTTCTACAATGCTGATACTATTTAATCCGGCTTGTAATTTTTCTGCATATTCAATCATTTTTTCAGGAGTTTGATGATAGAATTCATGCAATTGTTCTAACGAATTAATCCATTCGTCTTTTTTAAAATAAGTTCCACCCCAAACAGGTCTTCCGTCAGGAAGCGCTACTACATTGAGCGGCCAACCACCACGACCAGACATTATTTGAATTGCTTTCATATATACCGCATCAATATCAGGACGTTCTTCACGGTCTATTTTTATACTAATATAATTGGCATTCATTGTTTTGGCTACCTCAAGATCTTCAAAACTTTCATGTTCCATCACGTGGCACCAATGACAGGCAGAATAACCAATACTTATAATAATAAGTTGATTTTTATCTTTGGCTTCTGCAAGTGTGTTGTTATTCCAGGCTTTCCAATGCACTGGATTTGTGGCATGTTGCAAAAGATAAGGACTTGTTTCTTGAGAAAGTTGATTCATAGTAAAGTTTTCTTGAATCAGTAAAGTTAAGTCAATAGAATAATTATATTTGTGAATATCTTGTTATTTGTTAAAAAAATAATCCTATGAAAAAAAATTACACTTTACTTCTATTATTCGTTTTTTCTTTATGTCAAGGACAATTAATTGTAGATAATACGACACAAACACCAGCTCAATTGGTTCAAAATGTTTTATCTAATAACGGGTTAACCGCTTTTAATATTAAATTTAACGGTTCGGTTGCTAAAGCTAATACCATTTGTGACCAAATAGGTCAATTTTCTACAGGAACAACTCAAACGAATTTAATTTTAACCGATGGACTTTTGCTTACAACAGGTAAAGCTACAGTTGCTTTAGGTCCAAATAACACAGGTAGTTTTTCAATTTTATCAAACAGTACAGTACAAGGCGATGTCGATTTAGCATTATTATCAACTCAGCAAATAAAAAATGTTGCGATTTTAGAATTTGATTTTTTAGCAACGGGAACATTGTTGAGTTTTCAATTTGTTTTTGGATCTGAAGAATATCCAGAATATGTAAACTCAGCATATAATGATGTTTTTGGGTTGTTTATAAGTGGTCCGGGAATTACAGGTATATATTCAGGTAATGCAAAAAATATTGCTGCAATACCAAATACAGAAATTCCAGTTTCAATTAACACTGTAAATAATGGATTAAATAATAATGGAGTTCTTACTTCATCACAATATTCAGCTTTTTATTATAACAATTCAACTGTAGGTTTAAATCCTAATCTTTCATTAAACACCACAATACAATATGATGGATTTACAAAGCCGATTAGTGCTTACGCAAATTTGCAATTAGGTGGAACATATCACATAAAATATGCAATTGCCAATGTGTTAGACAATAGTTTTGATTCGGCAGTTTTTATAAAAAATTTCAATTTACAAACCTTGGGAGTTAATCAAAATGAAAAAAGCACTCGGTTTTTGGTTTATCCAAATCCTACAAATTCTATGATTACAATAATAAATTCAAATAAAGTTTCTATATATGAAATTATTATTACAGATGTAAACGGGAGAATTGTTGAGCGGTTGCAACAAGAATTTCTGAATGATGCTACTATCGATATATCAAAATTAAATCGAGGAGTTTACTTTTTAGAGGTTATTTCTAATGGATTAACCACAACACAAAAAATCATTAAAAACTAAAAAAGGCATTTCAATTGAAACGCCTTTTTTGGAAATAAAATTATTTTATTCAAGTTCAAAAGTGAGTTTTAAATTTACTCTGTATTCTGTCACTTTTCCGTTTTTCACACTTACACTTTGATCTTGTACATAGGCAGAGCGAATGTGTTTAAGTGATTTTGATGCTTTTTCAACTGCTATTTGAGTTGCATCTTCCCAGCTTTTTTCTGAACTAGAAAGGACTTCGATAACTTTTAGTACTGACATGATTTTTTTGTTTAAAATTGACAAATAAAGTTAATCAAAAAAAAACAATTATCCATTCAAAGCTTCCACTTTTATATCATTGTCGTTGAGCATATCTTTTAGCATATTTTCTATGCCACTTTTTAAGGTAAAAGTAGAAGATGGACAACCATTACAAGCGCCTTGAAGGACCACTTTTACACGTTTTTCTTTCTCGTCATACGAATCAAAAAGAATGTTTCCGCCATCAGCTGCAACGGCTGGTTTTACATATTCTTCTAGAATGTTGATGATTTGCTGTGAAGTGGTGTCAAGAGCATCGAAATTTTCAATTTTTTGTTTTTCGATTTTTGGATTGGCTTCTATATAATTTTCGTCAAGTACTGTTCCTCCATTTTCTATAAATAGTTTAATGAATGAGCGAAGTTCTAGTGTAATATCATTCCATTCATAAGCTTCGTATTTACTTACCGAAATGTAATTTTCGTCGATATAAATTTCTTTTACATAAGGAAAATTAAATAATTCTTTCGCTAAAGGAGACGCTTTTGTTTCGTCTATATTTTTAAATTCTAAAGCAGTTTTCGTCACCATTTTGCTCACCACAAATTTTAGAGTGGCAGGATTTGGTGTTGATTCGCCATAAACGGTTACAGGATTTTTTTTGGCTTTGTTTTCGTCGTTGCTGATGATAATGCCGCCATTTGCAACAAAATTTTCAATTTGTTCTTTAACAGCAACTCGCACATCGCTCCATTCTACAATACTATATCTTTCGATAGCAATAAAATTTCCTGAAATATATACCGTTTTGACAAAAGGCAAATAGAAAAGTTGTTGTGCTAAAGGCGAATTTTTTGCTTCATCAATGTTTTTAAATTCAAAACTTTCATTTTGAGTAATAAAATCAGGGAATTCAAATTTGAGTATAGTTGGGTTCTGAGTTTCTTTGATGTTGATTTTCATAATAATGCAGATATTTTTTGTAAATTTAACAAAGTTATTTTGAGTGATTAGTTATATTTGAAGAATTAAACAATAATTAACGTTTGTACTAACATTCATTTTATGAAAATAAAATTACACGCTTATTTTGTTGCATTACTAATTTCAAGTTTCTCATTTGCTCAACTAACAGTAAATGACCCTATTCATTTAACACCAAAACAATTGGTTGAGACATCTCTTGTTGACCCAAGTGTGGTTCCTTTTAATATAATATTTAATGGTACTGCTTTAAAAGCCACTCAAATTAATGATCAAGCAGGTAAATTTATTACCAACTTTAATCCAACCAATTTAGGATTAAGTCAAGGTGTTCTACTAACTACAGGGAAAAACGAATATGCGTTAAGTCCTAATAATGAACCATTACCATTTAATGATGAATCTGCGACTGCAGCTATTGGTGATGCTGATTTAACTTTATTGTCTGGTCAAGCTATTATGAAATGTGCTATATTAGAATTTGACTTTATTGCTACGGGTTTAGTTTTAAATTTTGATTTTGTTTTTGCATCTGAAGAATATCCTGAATATGTAAATGGAGTAAATGATTCATTTGGTTTTTTTCTAAGTGGTCCAGGAATTACCGGAATTTATTCTAGTCCTTTCCCAGGAAAGAAAGCAAAAAACATTGCATTGGTTCCTAATACTAATATTCCTATATCAATAAACACGATCAATAACGGAACTAGCAATAACGGTCCTTGTGTAAATTGCGCCTATTATATTAACAATACTACTTCAGGTTTTAATCCAAATAGTTCTGCGAGTACTTCTTTATATACGGTTGAATATGATGGATTTACAATACCAATGACTGCAAAGTCAACTTTGGAATGTGGAGAAACCTATCATATCAAACTAGCAATTGGTAATGCTACTGACAATGCCTGGGATTCAGCTGTTTTTTTGAAAAACTTTAGAATTCCTCCAACCGTTATTACAGATCAGTATGGTGCAGATGCTGTTAATGCTTGTTTTGGATCTACAGTAACTTTAAATGCAGGAACATTTCCTGCAGGCACAATATTTATTTGGAAAAAAGATGGTGTAATACAAACCGCTTTTACAGGACCAACATTAACGACTACTGATCCGGGTAATTATTGTGTAACAGTTCTAACTCCTTTGAGTTGTCAAATAGCTCAAGATTGTATTACAGTAGCTTTTGATCCAAAATTGCCAATTGGAGATCCAATTAATATTCCATTATGCACTACAACAGCTACAAGCTATAGTTTTAGCACTATTGACCAAACAGTAGCAATGTTAGGAACAGCAAGTGCTAGTGATTATACTATTACTTATTTTGATGCTACGCAAACTACAGTACAATTGGTTAAAGCGGGTATTTTGACTGGTTTAATATCAAATGCAAATTTGTCAAATTATACCGTAACGTCTTTAACATCTACTATTTATGTTCGTATTGAAGATCTTAATGGTAATGGTTGTGTTGAAGTAAAACCATTTGATTTAGTAGTCACTATACAACCAACAGGAACTTTCTCCTATTCTCAAGCAACTTATTGTACAGCAATAACCACAAGTCAAACAGTTACTGCTACGGTTTCTGCAAACGGAACTTATAGTGCAACTCCAGCAGGATTAAACATAAATGCCACATCGGGTGCTATCAATCCTAGTTTGAGTTTGCCTAATGCTTATATTGTCGAGTATAAAATTTTAGCTACAGGAAGTTGTCCGCAATTTACAACCACCACCAATGTTGAAATTATAGGAACTCCAATTGCTCCTATCATTTCAAATCCTTCATTTTGTATAAATACTATACCTACTTTGGGTTTAGAAACTTATGTTATTGGTACAAATTTATTATGGTATGCCAATGCAACTGGTGGTACTGGAAGCACAACAGTTCCTCCAATTGTCACAACAAGTACAGGAAGTTCGACCTATTTTGTAAGCCAAAGTAATGGTGTATGTGAAGGTCCAAGAGCATCAATTACAGTTACAATAACACCTTTATTAACGGCGCCAACAGTTACATTAACTCAGCCTACTTGTGCTGTTAGTACAGGAACAATTGCAATTACTCCAATAGCTGGAACCAATATTGGATATAGTATTGATGATGGTCTTACATATCAAAATGGTGTGATATTGCATCAAAATTTAACCAATATTAATTATGTTGTAAAATACAAAGATGCCGGAGGATGTGTTTCAGAACCAACACCAGTTGTTTTTACACCTGCATTGAATGTTCCTAATGCACCAACCGGAAGTGTAACTTTTCATCCTAATTGTACAACACCAACTGGAACAATTACAATAGACGATACTTTAAATCCAAATTATAGTTATAGTAAAGACAATGGTGTAACTTTTCAAGGTAGAGTTTTTATGAATCTAACTCCAAATACAACTTATTCAATTATAGTTAAAGATGGAGTTTCTGGTTGTATTTCTCCACCGGTGACATTTTTTATAAATCCAATTCCTTCAAATCCAACTGCTCCGTTAGGAAATGTAACACAACAACCTACTTGTTTAGATCCTTATGGTAAAATAAAAATTACAACACCTATAGCAGGAAGTGGTTTTGTTTATAGTAAAGATGGAATAAACTTTCAAGCGGATGATGAATTTCTAAATTTATTACCTAATACCTCTTATACAATTTCTATAAAAGATAGCAATACAGGATGTATATCATCAGGAACTTCATTTTTTATAAATGGAATTACATCTATTCCAGCAACGCCAGCAATTACAGGACTTCAGCAACCAACTTGTGCAAAAAATACCGGAAGTTTCACGGTAATTTCACCTATAGGTTCACAATATCAATATAGTAGAAATGGTGTTTCTTATCAGTCGGATGTTTTGTTTGATTTTGTTCCTGCAAATGCTATTTATTTTCTAACCGTTAAAGATATGAATACTGGTTGTGTTTCATTGGCCAATTCAATACCTATAAATGCAGCTTTAAATGTTCCTAGTGCGCCAACAGGAAGTGTTACTTTTCAGCCAAATTGTACCACACCAACAGGAACAATAACATTAGATCTAGTTTTAGGTTCAAATTATAGTTATAGTATAGACAACGGAGTAACTTTTCAGGGAAGAGTTTTTCAAAATTTATCTCCCAATACATCGTATGATTTTATTGTAAAAGATATAGTTTCAGGATGTCTTTCTAGCTCAAGTTCCATATTTGTAAACCCAATTCCTAATATTCCAAATCCTCCAACAGTAATTCAAACGGTAACACCAACGTGTACCATTCCAACAGGTACAATAGAAGTTACACAGCCTGTCGGGTCAAATTTTATGTACAATAAGAATGGTTCGGTTTTTCAAAGCGATCGCTTTTTTTACGGATTATTGCCAAATACAGCGTATGATATAACTGTTAAAGACATAATAACAGGTTGTGTTTCAAATGCTACAACAATCACCATTGATCCTATTCCGGCAAATCCAAGTCCTCCACTAGGAGTTGTAACACAGCCCACTTGTATACAGCCATTTGGTAAAATAAAAATCACAACACCTGTTGCGGGAACTGGTTTTCAGTATAGTAAAAACGGTGTGAATTTTCAAAACGAAGATGAGTTTTTAAATTTAACTCCAAATTCAACTTATACCATTTATATAAAAAACAGTGCGACAGGATGTATTTCTGTAGGAGAAATTTTTATTATCGACCCAACCATTCTCCCACCTGCCAAACCAATTGCTTCCGGGAGTGATGTTTGCGAAAACGAAACCATTATGTTAAGCACTCCAACTGTAACTGGTGCAATTTATAATTGGACAGGTCCAAATGGTTTTGTGTCATCAGATCAAAATCCACAAATACAAAATGCTACAATAGCAAATGATGGGAAGTATAAAATTTCTATAAGTTTATTTGCAGATTGTCCAAGTTTACCAGGTGAAGTGATAATAAAAGTAAATAAATTGCCTCAACCAGAGTTAAACCAAAACGAATATATTTGTACAGATACAACAACAAACACAGTACTTAAACCAACACTAGAAGCTAATTTGAGTAATACAGATTATCATTTTGAATGGTTTAAAATTGAAAATGCAAATGCTATAATGATTATCAACCAAACTCAAAATAATTATTTAGTTGATACATCTGGAGTTTATGGTATAATTGCAATTAATAATACTACAGGATGTATTTCAGAAATGGTTACTTCTACAGTAAGTGAAACATCACCTCCAAAAGACATCAATATTGTAACTTCAGATTATTTTTCTGATGTACAAACTATTACAGTAAATGTTGAACCGGTTGGGGATTATGAATATCAAATAGATAATGGAGTATTTCAATCAAGCAATGTTTTTTCATATATTACCTCAGGTTCACACACTATAAATGTTAAAAACGAATGTGATGAGAAATCAACAATAGCATCTGTGGTCAATTTCCCAAGATTTTTTACACCAAACGGAGATAATTATAATGATAGATGGAATATTTTTGATTTGAATGGACAAGCTAATTCAAAAATTTATATCTTTGACCGATTTGGAAAATTACTCAAAGAAATATCGCCAAACAGTCAAGATGGTTGGGACGGAACAATAAACAATGTCGACCTTCCAGCATCAGATTATTGGTTTTCAATTTTTTATGAAGAAAACGGAGTTAGTAAAGTATTCAAATCACATTTTGCATTAAAACGATAATAAAAATGAATTTAAAAAAATTAGTAGTATTCGCTCTGTTTGTATTCTCTCAAATGTCATTTTCACAAGAAGGAATAGCTGTTTATTCAGATTATTTGTCAGATAATTATTATCTTTTACATCCGTCAATGGCTGGAGCAGCAAATTGTTCTAAAATAAGAGGAACTATTCGTCAACAATGGTTTGGTCAAAATGATGCGCCAGCAATGCAAACCTTGAGCATGAATGGTAGTATCGGGGAACAATCTGGAGCAGGGGTTATTTTTTATAATGACAAAAACGGCTACCATTCTCAAAAAGGTATTAAAGTTACTTATGCACATCATATTATGTTTTCAAGAGATCAAGTTGATTTAAATCAATTGTCATTTGGTATGAGTGTTGGATTAGCCCAAAGTTCATTAGACGAAACTACTTTTCAAGGTTTTGATCCTATTATTGGAAATATAGTACAAAGAGATTCTTATTTTAATGTAGATGTGGGGATGTCATATAACTATTTAGATTTTTATACACATGTTACCGTAAAAAATGCAATTGAAACGAGAAGAGAGATATATACAGAATTTGAAAATGATAATATTCGTAAAATAATTTTGAATGCAGGCTATACTTTTGGTGATTCAGAAGGATTATCTTGGGAACCATCGATGATGTTTCAATTGGTAAATCAGACTAAAGAAAAAACAGTCGACTTAAATTTAAAAGCATACAAACAAATGGATTTTGGTAAAATTTGGGGCGGTTTGTCATACAGAAGAAGTCTAGATGGAGCTGAATATGTAGAAAACGGA
>JAYTIV010000223.1:0-16493 GCA_043731625.1 Flavobacterium sp.
TACACAAGTGGAGGTTGGGTACCAAGTGCTCCAACATCTTCTACAAAAGCAATAATAGATTGGAATTATAGTTTAGCAACACCTATAGAAGCTTGTGATTGTGAAATTAAAGCAACTAGAGTTGTAAATGTATCTTCATATCTAGAAATTCAAAGTAATTTTCTAAATAACGGTACATTGAATTTGTCAGATGATGCAAGCTTAGTACAAATTAATGATGCTGCTGTCAATAGCGGTTCTGGAACATTCACTATGACACGTGATGTGAGCATGAGAAAATATGATTATGTATATTGGTCTTCACCAGTTCCTAATTTTCCAGTATCAAGTATATCACCAACTACAGCTGCCGATCATATCTGGAAATGGATTCCTACCGTTGGAGGTGATTTTGGGAATTGGACCAATACAAGTGAAAATATGATTAGGGGTAAAGGATATATTGTTAGAGGACCAAGTGGATTTACGTCAACTCCCGCAACTCATACCGCAACATTTACTGCAAGTGGAGCTTCTGGGAATTATCCGTTTAACGGAAGCGTAACAACACCTATAGAAAGAGGTGCTAACCAAAGTGTTGCTGGATATACCAACCCTGCTAACGGAATAACTTATACACGTTTTGATGATAATTTGAATTTGGTTGGAAATCCTTTTCCTTCCTCGATAAAATCTCTTGACTTTTTAAATAATAATACAAATATTGAAGGTGCAGTTCGTATTTGGACACATGGCGCTTTACCTGCAGCAATTGTAAATCCTTTTTATGGTAGTTTTGCTTACAACTATTCTTCAAATGATTATATTGTTTATAATGGCGTTGGTACATTAAGCGGTCCTGCTGGATTTAATGGTTATATTGCTGCTGGTCAAGGATTTTTTGTTACGATGAATGATGGTCCTGCTGATAATACTCAAACGGTTGGTTTTAACAATGCTATGAGAAGTAAAACTTATAGTAACTCACAGTTTTATAGAATGGGTAATGCTTCAAATCCAATTGTTAATGAAAATGCTACAAGCAGAATTTGGTTAGATATTGTTGGAGTTGACGGAAAAGCATCTAGAACTTTGATAGGTTATACAGAAGGTGCTACATTAGAAAAAGACAGAATGTATGATGCTACAATTATTTTGGATGGCAATCAAAATATTTATTCATTGATTAATAATGAAAGAATGACCATTCAAGGAAGACCATTGCCTTTTGTAAATTCAGATTTAATTCCAATAGGATTTCAATCAGCTACTGTGAGCACTTATAAAATTGCTATTGCAGCAACAGACGGATTGTTTGAAGGAAACACTCAACCTATTTATTTAGAAGATAAATTATTAAATATCATTTTTGATTTACGTCAAGCTCCTTATGTATTTACAAGCAATGTTGGTAAATTTGATGATAGATTTGTGCTTCGTTACACAAATGCAGCTTTATCAAATGTTAATTATCAAAGTGATGAAAACTCAGTTGTTGTCTTTGTAAAAGCAAATCAAATAAATATAAAATCATATGCTGAAAACATTGCAAGTTGTAAAGTATATGATGTATTAGGCAGGGAAATTTATAGTAAAGAAAATATAAAACAAAATGAATTTTCTATAAATGAAATTAGAAACAATCACCAAGCATTAATTGTTAAAACAACTCTTGTTAATGGTCAAATTGTTACAAGAAAGATAGTTTTCTAAATAGTTTTATCACATAAAAAAACCCCATTTATTAATTTAAATGGGGTTTTCTTTTTGTATTATATTTTTATTTTCCTTTTATAGATGCTTCTAAATTTCGTTCTATAGTATGTCCTGGTCTAGACCATTTTGGTTTTTCTCCTAAAGTAGTAAATTGAGAATCAACAGCTTCAACAGTTTCGGGTTGTGCAACTTTTACAAATGGTTTTTGAGGAATCAATCCAAGCATTTCAAACATTTTCATATCTTCGTTAACATCTGGATTTGGAGTAGTAAGCAATTTGTCTCCTGCAAAAATAGAATTTGCTCCTGCAAAAAAGCACATAGCTTGACCTTCACGACTCATATTCATTCTTCCGGCAGAAAGTCTTACTTGAGTTTGTGGCATAATAATTCTAGTTGTTGCAACCATTCTTATCATTTCCCAAATCTCAACTGGTTTCTCTTCTTCAAGTGGAGTTCCTTCAACAGCAACCAAAGCATTTATAGGAACAGATTCTGGTTGTGGGCTCAATGTAGACAAGGCAACAAGCATTCCTGCACGATCTTCTATTGATTCTCCCATACCTATAATACCACCACTACAAACAGTTACATTTGTTTTACGAACGTTTTCAATTGTTTGCAAACGGTCTTCAAATCCTCGTGTTGAAATAACTTCTTTATAATACTCTTCAGAAGTGTCTAAATTATGATTGTAGGCATACAAACCAGCTTCTGCCAGTCGTTGAGCTTGATTCTCAGTAATCATACCAAGAGTACAACAAACTTCCATGTCTAATTTATTGATAGTACGAACCATTTCAAGAACTTGATCAAATTCTTGTCCGTCTTTAACATTTCGCCATGCTGCACCCATACAAACTCTAGATGAGCCACTATATTTAGCTCGTAATGCTTGTGCTTTTACTTGACTTACAGTCATTAAATCATTTCCTTCAATTTCAGTATGGTATCTTGCTGCTTGAGGACAATAGCCACAGTCTTCAGGACATCCTCCAGTTTTTATAGAAAGCAAAGTAGAAACCTGAACAACATTTGGGTCGTGATGTTCTCTGTGAATAGTTGCTGCTTCGTATAATAAATCCATCATAGGCTTATTATAAATAGCAATTATTTCTTCTTTTGTCCAATTGTGTTTAGTAATGCTCATACGTTCATTTTTATGATTGCCTCAAAAGTAACAATTTCCAAATGAAGTAAAAAAAGATTCTTTATTTATATTAATTATAAAAAAATAAAAACAACTAATAAATTAATTTGAAGCAACATCAGCAACTTTGCCTTTCCAATACTGCATTAATGAAAAAGAAACAATAAAAGATGCAGCTATTGATTCAAATAACAAACCTATACAATATTGTTCTACACTTAATTCTCCACCACCAAATATGAATCCTTTTGAAAGGTTTTTCAAAAAACTTTCACCTCCTTTTATATTTATATAAATGTATAATGAAGCAATACTTAAAACAGCACCAATTAATGAGGTCATAATTGCTGAACGGAAATTGGTATTATACCCTTTTAAACCTTCGTTATAATTCATTTTTATTGTTCTATTGACACCAAATATCACAAATAGAACATTAAAAATTCTTAATAAATATTGATCAGATAGCCCTAATAATTCTATGATTAAAAAAAATATTCCAATTGATAAAAAAATAATAAATCCGTTAGTCAATTCTTTAGAGTATTTCATATTTTTATAATTTAAGATTAACAAACAATTAAGGCGGTAAAGAAATAAATTAACAAGCTTGTTAAAATATAATTACACATAAATAATCTTTTAAAATTAGGAAAAAAATTCTTAATATTTAATATTTTTAACTTAAAAAATAAGAATTTTAACAACAATTTATTCTTGAAGATTTATTTCAAATTATTGCTGATATATTGAATAGCAAAATTTTTATCACTTTCTATTTGATTTTTAAGTAAATCGAAGCTATCAAATTTTTGTTCTGGTCGAATGTAATAAAGTAATGAAACTTCGATTTTTTTATTATATAAATCGGAATCAAAATCTAAATAATATACTTCAACCGATAGGTTTTTTCCTTCAACCGTTGGATTGGTTCCTATATTCATCAAACCATAATACATTTTACTTTCTATATAACTACAAACAATATAAACTCCTTTTCTTGGAATAAGTTTGTAGTTTTCTTCAATTTTTATATTGGCAGTAGGAAAACCTATTGTTCTACCCAATTGTTTGCCTTTTTGAACTATACCGGTCAAGAAATAAGGAAATCCTAAAAATCCATTTGCTAATATAATATCACCTTGAGTTAAGGCGTTTCTTATTTTAGTAGAACTAATAGAAACTTCATCAAGTTCTTGAACCGAAATTTGCTCAACTTCAAAATCATATTTTTCTCCAAAAACAATCAAATCATCAATATTTGCAGCTCTGTTTTTGCCGAAACGATGGTCGTGACCTATCACAATTTTTTTAATTTTTAATTTATCAACTAATATTTTTTTTACAAAATCTTCAGCAGAAAGTTCAGAAAATGATTTATCAAAAGGATGAATGATTAAATTATCAAGACCAGCTTTTTCTAATAATTGAGATCTTTCTTCAATAGTATTCAATAATTGAATGTCGGATTCTGGCTGTAATACCATTCTAGGATGAGGAAAAAACGTAAGAATTAAACTCTCGCAATGATAAAATTTGGCGTTTGCATTGAGTTTCCGAATAATTTTTTGATGTCCTAAATGAACACCATCAAAAGTACCAATAGTTACAATTGTTTTTTTTGTAGTCTGGAATTCATCTATTGAGTTAAAAATCTTCAAAGAGGTCAATTTTAAAAAAGGCAAATTTAAGGTATTATCCTTGAAATATTACAAACCGATTCAACAATCAATTTATAATATTGGAATAGATATTGAAATAAATTATTCATTATCAAATTCGAATAAAGCTGTTAATGGTAAATCAAGTATTCTTGCCAATAAATTAGCATTAGCAATTGTAGTATTTATCAAACCTCTTTCAATTCTACTAATTTGAGAAATTTGAATATCAGCTTCATACGCCAATTGAGCTTGCGAAATTCCTTTTTCTTTCCGAAGCTCTTTTAATCTTTTACCGAAGCAAATAAGAAACAATTTATCTTTTTCTTTAACCACATACAAATTTGTGTGTAACCGAAAAAATAATTTAGGCACAAATGCCTATTATTGAATTATTCACTATATTTAAGAGAATATTAGTAACATTTATACAAACCATTATGAAAAAATTATTTCTCTCACTTCTCTTGTTTACGTTAACAATGAATTCTCAAACAACAGTCAGTTATACACCCAAAAATATTGATATTAAAAATCCAGAAAGAGGATTGTATTATCCTTTGTCAACAAGACAAACAACTCCGTCTACAAATTGTAATGACATAAATATAACTCCTCCTTTTTCTACTTATAATTATGAAATATTGGCTTGTCAAATAGACAATAACTTAACGTTGCCGCCAAGTACAGCTTTAAATCAAACAACTATATCTTTGATACAGAGAATTATAAGATTAGATGATTTTAAAAATGTTGTAACAATTCCTGCAGATTTTTTAGCTTTAATTGCCACTGATTTTCAAACCTTAAGAACTAGAGGATTAAAGTGTGTTTTAAGATTTAGTTATTCTAATTATAAATCACCATATCCAACAGATCCACCATTAAATGTTTACGAACCTACAAAAGAAATTTTATTGGGTAATCCACTTACTCCTAATGTTCCTGGACATATAGCTCAGTTAAAAGTTCTAACTCTACAATATCAAGATGTTATTTCTAGTATAGAAGCTGGATTTATTGGTAATAATGGCGAATGGGATAGAACTACTAATTTTGGATACCACTCACCTCCAGTTTCTACTCTAAGTGACGCTCAACTTGATGATCGTAAACAAGTAGGAAATGCTATTATGGCACTATGTCCCAACCGTATGGTAGCTTTTAGAACACCTCGTTTTCAAAGGTTAATGATGGGTTTGTTTCCAACAACATTATCAAATCCTACACCAACAAATTTGCTAAATAAACCAAGAATTGCGGCTCATAACGATTGTTTTTTGAGAAATTCTACCGATTCGGGAACTTATGGAACTGGTATTAACGATAATGGTAGTGCACCTCAAACAATAGAGGACGACAAAATATTTTTAGAAAACCAAAGTAAGAATACTTTTGATGGTGGAGAAACGTGTGGCTTTGATCCTTTGCATATTTATGATAATTCCATCAATGCAATTGCTCAAATGAAACGGTTTCATTTTAATTATTTAAATTCTCGTTATTTTGAAGGCATTATGAATTCTGTCCCCCCAGTTTTAAGCACAGATACTCCTTTAGGTTATTGGGCTGATATTACTCCTAATAATATTCTCAATGGTGGCGGTCGTTTAGAAGAAATAAAACGAGATTTAGGCTATCGTTTTGTACTTACAAATTCTATGGTATCTGATAATACTGTTACTATTAATCTTAGAAATCTTGGTTTTGGCAATGTTTTTAATGAGCGGAAAGCTTATTTAATTATGAAAAACACCACAACTAATGCAATAACAAAATTTCAATTGTTTACTTATAATGGTAATGATGTCAGAGCATGGAATTCTGCCACTGCAACAACAATTGCACCCAATATTTCCTTAATCAAAAATTTAACGGGTGCTATTTGCCCCGGAACTTATAGCCTATTTCTAGAACTTCCAGATTTTAATAGACCGACTGACTCAAAATATTCTCTACAATTAGCAAATAACAATATTGGAGCTGTTCCTTTTTGGGATGATTTCACAGGGTTTAATAATTTATATCAAACTATAAATATTACAGCACTACCAATCCCAACTATCACAGGTAGCACATCTACTTGTCTTACGGATAATCCAATTACAAACAATTCTACAGTTTTATTAGCTGGTCAAACAGCAACATGGTCTATAACTGGTGGTTCTGGATCAATTACTGGTTCAAACACTTCGCCGAGTGTAAATATAACCTGGACAACATTGCCAGGTCAAATTACGTTAACAGTTACTAATGCTGGAGGTTGTACTTCTACTAAAACACAAACAATAACATCAATCTCATGTGATTTATTATCGACAGCTTACTTTACTCAAACAATAAATAATAATATAGTTACTTTCCAGCCATTAAATAGTAATTCAATTTTAATTTGTGGTAATGTAAATAGTATAAACTATTGGAACTTTGGTGATGGGACAAATTCAACAATATATAGTCCGACTCATACTTATGCAACAACTGGTAGTTTCAATGTTTCAATGCAAACTAAAATATTAGGACAATATGATCAAATATTATGTAGTAATACATATACAAAAACAGTAGTTGTTGGTTCAGGTGGTATAAGAAGTAGATTTGTTGAAGAAACAAATCAAGAATTAACAAGTATTTATCCAAACCCTAATAATGGTGAATTTAATATTGAATTTTCTTCTAACTCATTAAACAATATAATTGTTGATATTTATGATATTCGAGGAAGAATTATTTTTAATAAAATTTTTGAAAAAACAAATTCGTTTTCTCAAAAATTAAACATTGGTAAAGTTTCAAAAGGGATTTATATAATTTCAATAAATGATGGACTTAAAAAATCAATTAAAAAAATAGTAATTGAATAGTTAAAAATCTTAAACTTTATAAAAGCGTCTTCAAAAGACGCTTTTTTTTATTAAAATTTATTACTTTTGATAAATATTAACTAGTAATAATTATATTATGCAAAAAACCAAACTTATTTTAATAATGATTTTTGTTTTCGGAATTTCTTTTGGGCAAAATGCTTTATGGAGAAAAATTGAAAACGTAGCTTCATCTACTGAAAAATTACCAAGAGATTCAAGTCCTAAAGAATTTTTATTGTACACATTAGATTTAAATGCTTTAAAAGCAAAAGTACAAAATGCACCTTCAAGATTGAATCAAGGTATTGAGTCAACTATAATTGTTTCTTTTCCAAATCCAGTAGGAGAAATTCAAAATTATAGAATCTACTATGCATCAGCTATGAACCCAGAATTAGAAGCTAAATATCCAGGCATAAAATCATATGTCGGAAAAGGAATCGAAGACCCAACAGCTACTATACGATTTAGTGTAACTCTTTTTGGTTTGCATACGATGACATTTTCAGGATTAAATGAAACATCATATATAGATCCTTATACTAAAGATTTGCAAAACTATATCGTATACAACAAATCGCAACTTACATCAACAAAAACACATATTTGTGGAGTAAAAGATAGTGAGTTAAATGTTGCTGAACTTCCTGAAGATTTGACTTTGATGCGTTCTAGCAATAGTTTATTCAAAACCTATCGTTTGGCAATGGCTTGTACTATTGAGTATGCAGCTTATCATGTAAATGCAGCTGGATTAAGTGGTGGAACATTAGCTCAGAAAAAAGCAGCGGTGCTTTCTGCAATGGTAGTTACAATGACTAGAGTAAATGGTGTTTACGAAAGAGATTTAGCATTGACCATGCAATTGATACCTAATAATGATGCAATCATAAATATTACATCTGACACATTAGATAATAATAACACAAATAATGCCTTATTAAACCAAATCCAAGCTTATATTGATGGAATAATTGGCGCTACAAATTATGATATTGGTCACGTTGTGAGTACTGGAGGTGGTGGAGTTGCATCTTTACAATCGCCTTGTTCAGGAATAAAAGCACAAGGTGTAACAGGATTAGACGCACCAGTTGGAGACAATTATGACATCGATTTTGTTGCCCACGAAATGGGTCATCAATGGGGAGGATCACATACTTTTAATAGTGTTGCAGGAAATTGTGGTGGAACACCTCCTAACAGAAGTGCGCCATCTGCTTACGAACCAGGAAGTGGATCAACTATTATGGCTTATGCAGGAATTTGTTCGCCAGAAGATGTACAACCACATTCAGATGCTTATATGCATGCTAGAAGTTTAATCCAAATGATGGCTTTTATCAATGCTGGAGGAAATTGTGGTGTTGTAGTTGCCAATAATAACACTCCGCCAGTTTTAGATGCTGGTGGTAATAATACGATTCCTACAGGAACACCTTTTAAATTAACAGGTTCAGCGACAGATGTTGACAATCCTACAGGAGATCAACTTACTTATTGTTGGGAACATTATAATTTTCTTTCTGCTGCACAACCTTTAGCAGTTACAAATACTGGTGGTCCAAATTTTAGATCTTTTAATCCTACAACTTCACCTTTTAGATATTTTCCTAGAATAGCAAATATAGTTGCCAATAATTTGGCGACAGGTTGGGAGTTTATACCTACTGTTGCAAGAACAATGACTTTTTCATTAGTTGTTAGAGATAATGGAGGACCGCTTGGTGGACAAACGCAAAGAGTCACTAAAACGGTTGCTATAGTAGATACAGGAGCTCCTTTTAAAGTTACTTCACAAAGTACAACAACAGGTTGGCCGCAAAATTCATCTCAAACTATTACATGGGATGTTGCAGGAACCGACGCTAATGGTATAAATGTAGCCACAGTAAATATTAAATTATCTACTGATGGCGGACTTACTTACCCGATAACTTTGTTAGAAGGTACTCCAAATGATGGCAGTCAAGAAATAACAGTTCCAAATTTGGTTTCTCAAACGGCAAGAGTAATGGTAGAAGCAGTTGGTAACGTATTTTTTGCAATAAACTCTAAGAATATTAATATAGGTTACCAAGTTGTAAATGTATGTACAACATATGGAACAAATATTGCTGCATATAATTTACCAGATGGAGCAACTTCATTTACTGCCAAACAAATTAGTGTGCCTACTGCAGGTACAATTTCTGATGTTAATTTAACAATAAATGCGACACATCCTAATATTCAAAATTTAATTATAGGTTTGATTCGTCCTGGAGGTTCACTGTCTACATTGTATAACCAGCAATGTGCAGGAAGTGGCAATATGAATGTTACTTTTGATGCTCAAGGAACAGCTTTAGTTTGTTCTAGTCCGACAATAGGAACATATATTCCTCCAACTGGATTTAATTTAGATACGTTTAACGGTTTTAGTCAATTAGGAACTTGGCAATTAGGAATTAGAGACGCAGTTACAGGAAATGCAGGTAATATTAACTCTGTAGCATTGGAAATTTGTAGTCAATCATTGGTTCCTTTAGCGACTCAAACTTTTGGATTTGAAAACTTTACTCTTTATCCAAATCCTAATTCTGGTAATTTTACAGTACAGTTTGATTCTAAATCAAATAATAAAATCAACATTAAAATTCACGATTTAAGCGGAAGAAAAATATTTGACAAACAATACGAGAATTCAGGATTGTTTAATCAAAACTTACAATTAGATAATGCTCAATCAGGAATTTATTTGGTTTCTATTTCTGAAGGTGATAATAAAATTGTAAAACGAATTGTTGTAGAATAATCAGTTTTTTAATATGTATTATTATAAAAAAGTCTCGCATTTGCGAGACTTTTTTTATTTTAATGAAAGTTTAATTTTTGTTATAATTTGTGGTACTTCGGTAACTTTAAAATCTAAATCTATTGTGTTTTCTTTTGAGTTAAAAATTAGTTTGCCGTTAGAAACTTTATAATTACCTGTTTGTCCTTTGCAGTAACAAAAACGACCAAATAGCATTTTTGTATTTTGAATATCAGAATCTGATAGAGTTACATCTTTTAAGGTGTTTTCTATTTCGAACACAATTTCTTCTCTATAACCTGCATCTTGCAAGTTTCCTTTTACAGTTCTAGAGTATTTATATTTTACAACTTTTGTGTCAAAACTATCTTCGAGTTCATAATAAATACTACCAAACTCATCTTGCTTGACGTTTAATTTCTTGTTGTCGATAATTTCTACAATACAAGTTCCGTCTTTAGGGCAATCGCTTTCTAATGCTGCAGTAAGTTTTTGAGAAGTTGTTTTTTTGCAACTACACGATGATAAAACAAGAATTGCGATTAAATAAATTGAATTTTTCATAGTATTATTTTCCGTTAAAAGTTGTCATTGTGTTTTCTAATCCTGCGGTACCAAATGATTTTATAATTTCTGATGCTAATTCTAGTCGTTCGGTAAGCTTTTCTTTTTCGGTTTCGCTCCATTCTCCTAGTACATAATCTACTTGTTGTCCTTTTTTGAATTCATCGCTGATACCAAATCTAAATCGAGTATAGTTTTGAGTATTCAAAATTAGGTTAATATTTTTTAAACCATTATGGCCGCCATCACTTCCTTTTGGTTTTATTCTTATGGTTCCAAAACTAAGGTTCAAGTCATCGGTGATTACTAAGACATTTTCTAACGGAATATTTTCTTTATCCATCCAGTATTGCACAGCTTTGCCGCTGAGGTTCATATAGGTGTTGGGTTTTAGGAGTAAATAAGTGCGGCCTTTGAATTTATATTCTGCTAACATACCGAGTTTTACGGTTTCGAAAGAGATTGATTCTTTACGAGCCAAGAAGTCTACTATTTTAAATCCTATATTGTGTCTTGTGTTGACATATTCGGCACCGATGTTTCCTAACCCGACGATTAAAAATTTTTTCATTGTTTGTTCACTTTCTTCTTTTGTATTCTTATGAAATAATTTTGATATCCAATTCATTTTGTAAAAGTACAAAAGTTTATAAATGTTCGAATAGTTTTTCTGATAACCCTGATGGGAATGAAAATCCTGTTGTTGTGAGGTTGCTTAACAACCTCTCAATGACAGATTGCAATGTACAGCAGGAAAAGGGACAATAGATATGCCAAAAGTGCTGTTTCTTAAAATAAAAAAAGCACCAGTTTTGCAACTGATGCTTTTGAAATATGAAATAAGTTGAATTATTTTTTCTTTCCTTTTACTGGAGCTTTTGCTGCTTTTGCTGCTTCCTGAGCTGCTTTCATTGCCGCACGAGAAATACGTACTTGAGCTACAACTGTGTTGTCTGGATGCATCAATTTGTATTTGTCTGATGCTAATTTTGTAACATATAATTTGTTACCCATTTCTAATGAAGAGATGTCTGCATCAATAAAATCTGGAAGGTTTTTTGGCAATGCTTTTACTTTTAATTTACGTGCGTTTAAACGTAAAACACCTCCTAATAAAACACCTGGAGATACACCAACAATTCTAATTGGCACTTCCATTGTGATTTCTTTATTGTCAAACAATTCGAAGAAGTCAATGTGCAAAATTTTGTCTGAAACTGGGTGCACTTGAATGTCTTGTAGAATTGCATTGTATGATTTGTCACCTAATTCGATCACAACTGTGTGAGCGTTTGGAGTGTAAACCAAGTTTTTGAAAGCTTTTTCGTCTGCTCCGAAATGTACTGCTTGATTTCCTCCGTATAACACGCAAGGAACCATTCCAGCATTACGTAAGGCTTTAGTCGAAACTTTTCCCACGCTTTCTCTTTGTGATCCTTTAATTGTAATCGATTTCATTGTAAAAAAATATAGTTAATAATTATTAAATTCTTATTTTGTTTTAAGTAATGAGATTGCTTATTTGCAATACTTTACATTAAAAATTTCCCACTTATGGAATTGTTGTGATGTACCATATGCATTACTTCTGCAAAAAGAGGTGCACAACTCACGACTCTTATTTTTTTTGACTCCTTCTTTAACGGAATAGAATCGGTAACTATTAATTCGCTTAATTGCGATCTTTCAATTTTTTCGTATGCGTCGCCTGATAATATTGCGTGTGTACAAATTGCACGAACACTAAGTGCTCCTTTTTCTATCATCAAATCGGCAGCTTTTGCTAATGTTCCTCCTGTATCGATCATGTCGTCTACAAGTACTACATTTCTACCTTTTACTTCACCAATGAGCTCCATTGTATCAATAACATTGGCTATTTTACGCTGTTTGTAACAAATTACTACATCTGATTCTAAAAATTTAGAATAGGCATAGGCTCTTTTTGATCCTCCCATATCTGGAGAAGCTATTGTTAGATTCTCTAAATTTAAACTCCTTAGATAAGGTAAAAAAATGGTCGAAGCAAAAAGATGGTCTACTGGTTTTTCAAAAAAACCTTGTATTTGATCTGCGTGCAAATCCATTGTCATAACTCTGGTTGCACCAGCAGCATCTAATAAATTGGCTACTAATTTTGCTCCAATTGGCACTCTTGGTTTGTCTTTTCTATCTTGTCTTGCCCAGCCAAAATAAGGAATAACAGCTGTGACGTGTCTTGCAGATGCTCTTTTTGCAGCATCTATCATCAGTAGCAATTCCATTAAATTATCTGCACTCGGAAAAGTAGAACAAACAATAAATACGCGTAAACCTCGAATTGATTCTTCATACGAAGGTTGAAATTCGCCATCACTGTATTTTGAGAACGTAACTCTACCTAGCGGAACGCCATACTTTTCAGCAATTTGTTCGGCTAAATATACACTTTGGGAACAGGCAAATATTTTTGCTTCTGGTTCTTGATGTGACATTTTAATGTGTTGTTTTGTAGTTAGTTAGTGTGTTTCGCCGTAACGAGGTGCAAATTTAGCAATTAAATTGAACTCTGAAAGGAAAAATATGAGTAATTTTTTATGAAATGCAGAATTATTTTTTACATTTGCAACCTGATAAAGAATATTTATCACTGCTAGTTGCCCGAATGGCGGAATTGGTAGACGCGCTGGTCTCAAACACCTGTGGGAAACCGTGCCGGTTCGACTCCGGCTTCGGGTACATAAAAGGAAGTTCTCTATCGGGAACTTCCTTTTTTTTTAAACTCTTTCTAGATCTGGTTTCCAGTTTTTGATTGCTTTTTTAATTTCATCACCAGATAATTTTTCTTTTATAGTTTTATTTATAAGTGAAACAAATTCATCATTCGAAGCAAATCGTAATGCAAATAATTGACCGTCATTGAAATGATATTCTATTTCTTCAAACCGTTTCCCTGTTAGAGTAAAATAATTATATCTTATTTCTAATCGTACCATTCGGTTTTGTAACGTTAAGGCATAATGTTGGCGCAACATAAATGCCAAAAAAAATAGAAATACAAACACAACACTAATGAATATCCAAACTAATTTTTCTGGTTTTGCAAAGCAGAAATAAATACTAGTAGATAAAAAAGCTATTAAAATAGGATAATATATAAAATGATGTGGTGTATAGTAACGAATATGGTTTTTATAGGATTGTGGTTTCATTTTAAATATTTTTTATCACATAGGTTACTATTCCCCAAATAATCAATTCATTCTCATCGGTTACTTTTATAGGTTGAAAATTTTTGTTTTCTGGCATCAAAAAAACGCAATCTTTCTCGATTTGAATTCGTTTGATGGTAAACTCACCATCAATAAAGCAAACAGCAACTTTGTTGTTTTGTGGCTCTATGCTTCTATCAATTACCAAAATATCACCATCGTCAATTCCTGCACCAATCATTGATGTTCCTGATGCTTTGGCATAAAAAGTTGCTTCTCTGTTTTTGACTAATACATTGTCAAGACTGATTTTTGTTTCATCAAAATCTGCTGCTGGCGAAGGAAATCCTGCTTTTATTCCGCTAGAAATAAATGGAAGTTCGTTTAGATTTTCAAAATCTGGAATGAAGAAGGTAAGATTGTTTTTTAATTGCATTTTACTCTAAATATATCTTTAATGTCAGTTGTGTATTTTTTTGACAAGTGGTTTTGTCTCATTTTCCAAGTGCGTTGCAAATCTTGATTTCCTAATCGTATTTTGCGCTCGCCAGTTTTTTTATGAAAATCATCAATTACTTTCATTAGTTTTTGATGCTTTGGGTTTTCTTCTTCAAAAAGATGAAATTGCTTTTGATCTTGCGGAATGATTTGCGTCACGATAATTCCGGCTTTTTTATATATTTCACCTTCTTCAAACATTTCTGTCAGCATTTTTACTGCAACACTACTCAAGGTAATATTGGAGTTGCTAGCAAAAGGCAAGGTTTCCATTTTATAAAAATTGTATCGCTGACGTTCTACTTTATATTTGTCTTTTCTTAAATAGAGAATTACACTATAGCAACAAGAGTTTTGTTTTCGCAATTTCTCTGCACATACAGTTGCGAAAGTAGAAACGCGCTCTTTCATTTGGTCTAAAGTAGAAATGTTTCCGTCAAAACTTCTTGTAACTGCAATATTTTTCTTGTCTTTTGGCTCTTCCATTTCTAGAACCGATTTGCCTTCTAATTCATATTTTAATCGTATACCAACAACACCCATTTCTTTTTTGATATAACTTTCATTATGTGGTAGCGTAAAATCGTAGGCTGTAAGAATGTTTTTGGCTTTCATTTTTTTGGTCAATTGATATCCAATTCCCCAAACATCTTCTATTTTGGTCCATTTCAATGCTTTGATGCGTTTCTCTTCGTTATCAATAACATATACTCCTGCGGTTCTTTCTTGGTATTTTTTTGCAATTTTATTGGCTACTTTTGATAAGGCTTTTGTTTCTGCAAAACCAACACAAATAGGCATACTCAGCCATTTTTGAACCCGTTTTTTCATTTGTAAACCATAGTCATGAAAATCTACTATTTTCATTCCGTTAAAATTCAAAAAAGCTTCGTCAATACTATAGACTTCTACATTAGGGGTATAATTTTCAAGAATTTTCATTACACGATTACTCAAATCGCCATATAAAGCATAATTCGACGAAAAGACTTTAACATTATGCTCTTTTAATTGTTGTCTGAACTTGAATTCGGGTGCACCCATTGGTATACCTAAAGCCTTTGCTTCATAACTTCGGGCAATTACACAACCGTCGTTATTAGACAAAATAACTACTGGTTTTCCGTTATATTGTGGTTGGAAAACGCGTTCGCACGAGGCATAAAAATTATTACAATCAACTAAAGCATACATCTTGTAAAGTTACCAAATAACGATTTATCTGAAAGTTAAATTTCTGGATTGTTGATAAATAAAAAACCACCAAAAAATTAAATCTTTGGTGGTTGTATTTTAATTTGTAGGAGGTTTTTATACCAACAAATCCATTACTAACGAAGGGAATAATCCTAAAATCAAGTTCAAAACAATAGCAATAACAGCAACAGCATATATAATTATTGGAGTTCCTGTTCGTGTTTCGTTAGGTTCTTTTGTATACATAGCTAAAATTAATTTGAAATAATAGCCAACACTAATAATTGAATTAATTACTGCTACGATAACCAATACTAAATATCCTGCTTGAATGGTTTGACTAAATAAAATTAATTTTGCAAAAAATCCAGAAAATATAGGAATTCCAGCCATTGATAGAAGTGCACCGGTTAATACTGCTGCTAGGATAGGATTTGTTTTTCCTAATCCATGAAAATTTACAACATCTTCGTTTTCTCTGTTTTTACATACATAAAGAATCACGCTGAAAGCAGCTATACCAGCTAATGAATAAGCCGTTGCATAATATAACAAACTTCCTGCAGATGTTGCTGTGCTTAACAAAGTCATCAACATAAAACCAGCATGAGAAATTCCTGAAAAGGCTAACATACGTTTTACATTTGCCTGTTTCAATGCCATGATATTTCCTACAGTCATCGAAGCCATTGAAATAATTACAATTACTATTTGAAAATGATAGGATAAATCAGCATTCATTGCAGTAAGCAATTTAAATAAAGTTGCCATTGCAACCACTTTTGCCAATGTGCTCATTGTAGCTGTGGTTAATGACGGAGAACCTTCATAAACATCTGGTGCCCAAAAATGAAAGGGTACAGCCGCAATTTT
>JAYTIV010000224.1:0-43024 GCA_043731625.1 Flavobacterium sp.
GCAATAAACATCACTTTAGACAAATCAAAACCTAATTCAAGAAAATTGTCATAAAAAGCACTATTTTGTTCTGGATCTAAAACTTCTAATAAAGCAGAAGAGGGATCACCTTGATTGCTATTGGACAATTTATCGATTTCATCTAAAACAAAAACAGGGTTTGCTGTTCCTGCTTTTTTCAAACTTTGAATAATTCTTCCTGGCATAGCACCTATATAGGTTTTACGATGACCACGAATTTCTGCTTCATCACGCAAACCACCAAGTGAAATTCGCACATATTCTCTTCCTAAAGCTTCTGCAACTGATTTTCCGACAGAAGTTTTTCCAACTCCTGGAGGACCAGTTAAGCAAATAATAGGAGATTTCATGTCATTTCGCAATTTCAAAACAGCCAAATGCTCAATCATTCTTTTCTTAACATCATCTAACCCAAAATGGTCTCGATCTAATATTTTTTGTGCTCTTTTTAAATCAAAATTATCTTTAGAATAATGATTCCAAGGTAATTCTAAAAGCAATTCTAAATAATTTCTTTGTATACCAAAATCTGGAGCTTGCGGATTCATTCGTTGCATTTTCGACAACTCTTTTTCGAAGCTTTTTTGGGTTTTTTCATCCCATTTTTTAGATTTTGCTTTCAATCGCATATCATCTAATTCTTCTTCTTGCGAAACGCCACCCAATTCTTCTTGAATGGTTTTCATTTGCTGATGCAAAAAGTATTCCCGTTGTTGTTGGTCTAAATCAAAACGCACTTTAGATTGAATATCATTTTTCAATTC
Source organism: Flavobacterium sp. (assembly GCA_043731625.1). Lineage (GTDB taxonomy): Bacteria > Bacteroidota > Bacteroidia > Flavobacteriales > Flavobacteriaceae > Flavobacterium. The sequence goes on from JAYTIV010000224.1 coordinate 786, forward strand.
TAATTTTTGTTTTTCAATATTCATAAAACGCAACGTTTCTAATGCTCTTTCTTTTAAAGCATTTATTGCTAAAAGGTTTTGTTTTTCTTGAACGGTTAAGTTCATATTTGAAGAAACAAAATTGACAAGAAACGATTGACTTTCAATATTTTTGATAGCAAAAGTAGCTTCGGTTGGAATATTTGGACTTTCTTTTATAATTTGAATCGCCAATTCCTTTATAGATTCTAAAATAGCCAAAAACTCAGTATCATCTTTACCGGGTCTTTTTTCTTCTACTTCTTTAACTAATGCTGTTAAATAAGGTTTTTCGGTAGTAACGGCATCAATTTCAAAACGTTTTTTTCCTTGAAGGATAACTGTAATGTTTCCGTCAGGCATTTTTAAAACACGTAAAATACGAGCAACGGTTCCTATTTTATTGATATCGTTTTTGGTAGGATCTTCGTCTTCTTCATTTTTTTGAGCAACAACTCCAATTGTTTTTCCTGCAGCATTGGCATCGTTTATCAATTTGATTGATTTGTCACGACCAGCCGAAATTGGAATTACCACACCAGGAAACAAAACCATATTACGAAGTGGTAAAATAGGCAATGAGGCAGGTAACTCTTCATTATTCATTTCTTCTTCGTCTTCTGGAGTAAGAAGTGGAATTAATTCTGCTTCAGAGTCGAATTCTTGTGCTGACATCATGTCAAACGCTATTATTTTGTTTTGTGACATATCGTAGTGTAAGTCAAATTGACGTTAATAAATTGTAAAATCTTGAACAAATGTAAAATATCTTTTTGTACTAAAGAATTAAATTCGATGTATGACATTCTATTTTTAATAAAATCGATATAGCAACTAATATAATCGATTACTACCTTATGTAGTCAATGATTATGCCATAAAAAAATCCGTCAAAATGACGGATTTTGAATTTTTTATTTGATGTTTTTTATTAATATGGTAAATAAAAGGCACCTTCCGTAAATGTTTTTGATTGAGTCAATGTATCAGTTTTTCCAATAAAATTAAAAGTTCCTTTAATTGTTCTATTGGTTTGATTCAATTCAGTGATTATTATATTTCCAGGACTATTAGTGAAATCAGAATAACTTGAGGAATAAAAAGAATTACCTTGAATATAATTACACACAGCATCGGCAAATGTATATGTTCCTAATCCAGTTGGGGTATCTACATGAAGAGTAAATGCATCGGTACCATTTGTCGCCTGAATCATGAAACTTAATTCATTGTATGTTGCAGTTGTTCCTTCTAATGGAAAATTTACTAATGTTCCATCTATTTTCATTCTCATGTAATATGCCCCACTTACTGATGAAGCCGCAACATTTACAGGTCCAACCCAATTGCTAAAACTTGTTGTTGAACATCTAGATCTAATATAAAAATCGTAACCAGTGGTTTGTAAACCTGTTATGATTCTTGAACCATTTGTTGCACCAACAATTGTTCCGTTTCCTATTGCAAATCCTGTAGCACCATATTGAATTTCATATTCACCAATGGTTTGATTAACAGTCCAATTTACTGTTATTTCTGTATTGGTAGTTGTCGACCTTACTGCTGTTAAATTTGTTGGACTTGCACAAGAAGAACCACCAACTGCAATCACGTTTATTGGTCCAACCCAATTACTAAAACTTGTTGCAGAACATTTTGAACGAACATAAAAATCGTATGAAGTTGCTTGCAATCCTGTAATTACTTTTGAATTTGCAGAAGAAGCAACAGTAGTTCCTGATCCTATAACAAATCCAGCATTTCCGTATTGAATTTCCCAAGAATTTTCATTTCCAGCGGTCAACCAACTTACTGTAATTTCTGAAGAAACAACTGCAGATCTTACTGCAGTTACAGCTGTAGGGTTAGCACAAACAGAAATACTTGACCCTACAGAAACGGGACCAACCCATTCACTATTAAGTCCTGCATCGCAAATTGTTCTGATATAAAAATCATATTGTTTGGTTGAGTCTAAACCAGTTATGGTTTTTAAAACTGTAGTTGATGTTACAGTAGTACCACTTCCTATTACAAAATCTTTCAAACCGTATTGAATTTCCCAATTGCTTGAATCTGAATTTGCTGTCCAAGAAACATTAACAGTTGTACCGTTTATAAAATTACTTATATTTAAAGTGCTTGGAGCATCACAAGTAGGTTCGGGAACATTGATTAATAAAGCTGGATCTACAGGTTCGATATCACCACAAGAAATAAATTGCAAGGCAAATAAAAACAGAGAAAGTACCGCTATAAGTTTTAATTTATTCATTAGATATTTTTTTAAATAATTTTCAAATATAATTAATTCATTCGTTGCATTAAGAAAAAAAAAATAGATTATTTTTATCCAAACTGTAACAAACTTTTTTTCTTGCGGTCATTATTATAAATCATACTATTCTATTTGAGTTTAGCTAACCAAAATATCGAAGAATTAATTTCTCTTTGTAAACAAAAAAATCAAAAAGCACAATTTGAGGTTTACAATCGATATTGTAAAGCTATGTATAATGTGGCGTATAGAATTGTGAAAGACGAACATTATGCCGAAGATGCTATGCAAGAAGGATTTTTGAAAGCATTTATAAAAATAAACGATTACAAACAAGAAGTTGCTTTTGGCGCTTGGCTCAAAAGAATAATCATTAATTATAGTATTGATTTTTATAAAAAAAACAATAAATTTAGGATTGACGAAATAGATAAAGTATTATATAAAATAGAAGATGATACTTTAATTTCTGAAAATGAAATCAATTTCAATGAACTAAAAGTGGGACAAGTACTAAAAGCAATTGAAAATCTAAAAGATAGTTACAGAATGGTTTTGACTTTGTTTTATATAGAAGGTTATGATCAAGAAGAAATTTCTGAAATACTAGAAATTAGTTACGCCAATTGCAGAACTACAATGAGTAGAGCAAAAGAAAGTTTAAGAAAAAAATTAGAAGAAATTCAAAATTAGAAATAGAGAAGATGAACAAGAGAGACGATTTAATGAATACAATGTTTGAAAAATTTCAAAATGATTGGGACATTCACGAACCAAATGAAAATCATTTTGATCGATTTTTAGAGAAACAAGCTCGCAAAAAAACTAAGAAAAGATTTTGGCTACCTTTATCAATAGCCGCAACAATTTTGATAACTGTTGGTTATTTTACCTTTTTTAATACCAATGAAAAAGCGGGTAATGATTTGATTTTAGCATCAAAAGAAACCAAACAAACCGATTCTATTTTTACAGCAATGATAAAAATTGAACTCGAAAAAGTAAAAGCAAAAAAATCTCCTAAAAACGAAAAAATTATTGCTGATGCATTGGTACAAATGGAAATTTTAGATGCTGATTATGAAAAAATCAAACAAGATTTGATTGCAAATGGAGAAAGCAAACAAATTATTTATGCGATGATTAAGAATTTGCAAACCAGAATTTCTTTTCTTGAAATAGTTTTAGAACATATAGAAGAAAATGAAAATTTTAATAAAATGACGGATGAAAAAACAGTTTAATATTCTAATAGTTTTATTCTTTATTCCTATAGCAATTTGGGCAAACAATATTGATTTGGGAAATTATACCAAACAAAAAAATATCAAAAAAGCCTATTTTGTCAATAATGATGCGGGAATAGATATTTCAAATTCTTACGGGAGTGTATATGTAACAACCTGGAATGAAGATAAAATAGAGTTGGATATTGTTATAAAAGTAAGTGGTGATAATGAAAATTGGGTAATCAAAAAACTTGATGAAATAGATGTTTCAATAGAAGCGCTAAAAAGTTTAGTAACGGCACAGACCAATATTGCCAAAACAAATTATAAAAACAATTGGAAAAATAATAGTATCGAAATCAATTATACGATAAAAATTCCCAAAAATGGTTCGGTAAAAATTGATAATAAATATGGTGAAATAATTACGACAGATTTGTTTGCCAATACTGATTTGAATTGTAAATATGGCAAAATAACTTTAGCAAAATTGAATGGAAGCTCCAATACAATTCATATCGATTATTGCAGTAAATCAACCATAGATTATATCAAAAGCGGAAATATAAATGCTGATTATTCTGGGTTGACCATAAATGAATTCGGCAAAATAAATCTTCAAGCCGATTATACTGACCTTAATTTTTTGGATGGAAACGATTTGAAATACAACTGTAGTTACGGAAAACTTCTTTTAGGCAAAATCCATAATCTTGACGGAAACGGCGATTATCTTTCTATAAAAGTCAATCAAATTTTCAACAATTTGCAGATAGAAACTAGTTATAGCAAAATAGCTATTGCAGAAATGGATGCAAAAGCCAATAATATCAATATCAATTCAGAATATACCGCTGTTGAGATTGGTTATGATGCCAATTATGTTTTTGACTTTGATATTAATGTAAAATATGCGGATTTTAAATATGAAAGTGATCTAGAAATTGCATCAAAACAAGTCAGTAATTTTAATAAAAGTTATCAAGGATACCATAAAAGAAGTGGTCAAAACAAAATAGACATTAATTCCTCATATGGGAAAGTAAGTCTAAATCAAAAAAATTAATCAAAAAAAGCAGTTTTATGAAAAATTCAAATCGTATTATTTTAGGATTGTTCTTTTTATCTACATTAGCCAATGCGCAATGGTCTAAAGAAGATAAAATACAAGGAAACGGAAACGTAATTACAAAAACAATCAATACATCTGATTATGACAAAGTATTGGTTTCTGGTTTTTATGATGTTGATTTAGTATCAGGTTCAGAAGGAAAAATTACTATTTCTGGTGAAGAAAATTTATTAGAATATGTAAAAATTGAAGTTGTTGACAATGCATTAAAAATTGGAACAGACAAACGAATGTATTTGAGTACTAGCAAAGGAAAAACAATACGACTTACAGTTCCTTTTGAAAGTTTAAACGAAGTAAATCTATCAGGATCAGGAGATATAAATTCAAAAAATAATATTGTAGCCTCACAATTCTCAACAAGTCTTTCAGGTTCTGGCGATATTAATCTAATGGTTGAAGCCAAAGAAATCACAGCTAAAGTAACAGGTTCTGGAGATATGATTCTAAAAGGAAAATCAGAGGATTTTAAATGCAGTGTTACTGGTTCTGGAGATTTGAATGCTTATGATCTAGAAAGTAGTAATGTAAACGCAGCTGTGACTGGATCAGGAAATAGTAAGGTATTTTGCACCGAATTGCTTGAAGCACGAGTTACAGGTTCTGGTGATATAGATTATAAAGGAGATCCTAAGAAAAAAGACACTAAAACCGCTGGTTCAGGAAGTATTACTAAGGCTTAAATTAATAAAAGGGTTTTTGTATAAAAGGTGTTTTAATTTTTTAAAGCACCTTTTTTAATTCTAGTTAATAAAAAGACACCTACTATAAAAAAGAGCGCAAGAAATACAATTGCAAATCTTGGACTTCCAGTTATTTGATCGATAATTCCGTAAACACACATCCCAATTACAATTCCAATTTTTTCAGCTACATCATAAAAACTAAAAAAGGAAGCCGTATCTTCGGTTTCGGGTAATAATTTAGAATAGGTAGATCGAGAAAGCGATTGAATACCACCCATAACCAGACCAACTAATGAAGCCATAACATAGAAATGAATTGGCAAAGTGATAAAGTAAGCAAAACCACATAGCACAATCCAAAAGCAATTGATGATTATCAAAACTGGAATATTGCCATATTTTGCTGATGCTTTTGAAGTAAGAAATGCCCCCAAAATAGCAATCAATTGAATTAATAAAATGCAAATGATTAAACCTATTGTACTTTGACTTTTAGATTCCCATTGAATTTCTTGTGTGCCAAAATAAGTAGCAATAAGCATCACTGTTTGTACTGCCATACTGTAGACAAAAAAGCTCGATAAGTATTGTTTTAAAACGGTATTTTGTTCTAATAATTTCCAAACTTTTTTGAGTTCATTGTATCCGTTAAAAACAACCGATTTTGTTACTTTTCGATTAGAATTTTTATTGCCTTTTGGCAAATAATAATACGTATATTGACTAAAAATTATCCACCAAATACCTACCATTATAAACGAATAACGCATGGCTTTCATTGCAGCTTCACCTTCGGTTCCTGTAATAGAAAAAAGTTTGGGTTGCATAACCATTGCAAGGTTTATTATTAGCAAAATGACGCTTCCAATATAACCAAGAGAAAATCCTTTGGCACTTATGGCATCCATTTGTTCAGGAAAAGCAATATCTGGTAAATAAGAATTATAAAACACCCAACTTCCCCAAAAACCTATTAATCCGAAGAAATAAAATAACAAGCCTAGATATAAATTATCAAGGCTAAACCAATACAAACCCATACACGAAAGTGCACCCAAATAACAAAAAAATTGCAAAAACACTTTTTTGTTTCCAATATAATCGGCAATTCCAGAAAGAATAGGTGAGAATAATGCAACCATCAAAAAAGCGGATGCAGTAACAAAACTAATTAAAGCAGAATTTTTGAATTCATACCCGAAAATATGAATATAATGATTTCTATCAGAAAATAAGGCTTCATAAAAAATAGGAAAAATAGCTGACGAAATGACTAAAGGATAAACTGAATTTGCCCAATCATAGAAAGCCCAAGCATTTAATAATTTTTTGTCTCCCTTTGGTAAATTTGCCATATTTTCATTTTTTGATGTGGCTAATTTATTTGTTTTTTTTAGACAAAAAGCATTAACTAGATTATTTTACGATTAAATCCCCAAATAATTACTCGGACTAATCTGTAATAATTCGGTTTTTATAGCATCAGAAACCTCAAGAGTTGCTATAAATTGATGAATAGCATTTTTATCAATAATAGTATTGGTTCTAGTCAAACCTTTTAAAGCTTCATAAGGATTTGGATAGCCTTCTCTACGTAAAATAGTTTGAATGGCTTCTGCTACAACTGCCCAATTTTTTTCTAAATCATCTGCAAATTTAGGTTCGTTCAAAAGCAATTTATTCAACCCTTTGATAGTGGCTTCAAAAGCAATTAAAGTATGGCCAAATGGCACGCCAATATTTCTCAAAACAGTACTATCGGTCAAGTCACGTTGCAATCTCGAAACCGGTAATTTTGCAGAAAGATGTTCAAAAATAGCATTGGCAATTCCTAAATTTCCTTCAGAATTTTCAAAATCAATTGGGTTTACTTTATGTGGCATTGCCGATGATCCAATTTCTCCTTCTTTAATTTTCTGTTTAAAATAATCCATAGAAACATAGGTCCAAATATCTCTATCAAGATCTATTACAATGGTATTGATTCTTTTTAAAGCATCAAAAAATGCAGCAAAATGGTCATAATGTTCCACTTGTGTAGTAGGAAAAGAGTGATGCAAACCGAGATTTGTTTCCACAAAATCATTTCCGAATTTTCTCCAATCTATTTGAGGATAAGCTACATGATGTGCATTGTAATTTCCGGTTGCGCCACCAAATTTTGCAGCAAACGGAATATTAAATAACAAACGCATTTGTTCTTCTAATCGCTCTACAAAAACACTAATTTCTTTTCCTAATCGAGTAGGAGATGCTGGTTGGCCGTGAGTTCTTGCTAACATCGGAATATTTGCCCATTCAACACTCATATCCTTGAGTTTGGCAATTAATTCGATCAATAATTTTAAGTAAACTTCTTGAAAAGCTTCTTTTGTTGAGAGTGGAATTGCCGTATTATTGATGTCTTGTGAGGTTAACCCAAAATGAATAAACTCTTTGTATGCTGATAATCCTAATTGATCAAAACCTGATTTTATAAAATACTCAACCGCTTTTACATCGTGATTGGTTGTTTTTTCGATGTCTTTGATAACTTGAGCATCAGAAGTAGAGAAATTTTTATAAATGTTTCTTAAACTTTCAAATTCATTTGGATTTACACTTTTGAGTTGAGGTAACGGAATTTCACAAAGTGCAATAAAATATTCAATTTCAACAAGTACACGATATTTTATGAGCGCCTCTTCTGAGAAATATTTAGAAAGTGAAATGGTTTTGTTTCTGTATCGTCCATCAATAGGAGAGACAGCATTTAATTCGTTTAGAGGATTCATTGTTGTGTTGTTGTTTGAATTGCAAATATAAGTAGAATGAAGTTTTAATTAAAAATTGAATTGCCTAATTGTGAATTTTTATTAATTTTTCATTTTCAATAAATCTTTTTGAATAATTCGCATTCCATTAGAACCAGTTGTTGCAATAACTTTAACAGGATTGGGTAAATCATATATAGTAGCTGGTTTGGGATCAATATAATATACTGGAATATTTTGATGGGCAAAATTCATCAAACTCGCTGCTGGATACACTTGTAATGAAGTTCCGATGATGATTAAAATATCAGCTTTTTTAACCAAATGTATTGCATTATCCAAAGCAGGAACATCTTCTCCAAACCAAACAATATGTGGTCGAAGTTGATTTCCATTTTTATCTAAATCGCCTAAGATCAAATCGGTTTCCCAATCTAAAATGTAGTTTTTATCTTTATTACTTCTAACTTTTAATAATTCTCCATGCAAATGCAAAACATTAGAACTTCCTGCTTTCTCGTGTAAATTATCAACATTTTGAGTAATGATATGAACCTCGAATTCGGCTTCGAGTTCAGCTAAAATTAAGTGACCTTCATTGGGCAAAACTTCGTGTAATTGCTTGCGTCTTTGATTATAAAAATCAAGTACTAATGTTGGATTTTTGAACCAACCTTCTGGAGTGGCTACATCTAAAACATTGTGACCTTCCCATAATCCATCACTGTCACGAAAGGTTTTGATACCGCTTTCGGCTGATATTCCTGCGCCAGAAAGCACTACTAATTTCTTTTTCATCATTGTTTTTTCTAGATTTTAAAGTTATAGATTTTTAGTATTTTTACCAAATAATAATTTAAAAATGGTCGATTTAGAATTTCTAGATTTTTTAGAGAATATACTTACCGATAATAGAAAAGAGCGTTTTTTGCAAGTTCTATCAAAACGTACCAATCATTTTACAATTGCCATTGAAGATGTTTTTCAGTTGCACAATACCAGTGCTGTAATGCGAAGTTGTGAAGTGTTTGGGATTCAACAATTGAATGTAATTGAAGAAAGATATACCAAATCTATCGATAAAGAAATTGCAATGGGTGCTCAGAAATGGGTAGATGTCAATAGATTTGATAGTATTTCTAGTTGTATTTATGATTTGAAAAACAAAGGCTATCAAATTATTGCAACCACACCTCACGAAAATGATTATTTACTTGATGATTTTGATATTTCGAAACCAAGTGCTTTATTTTTTGGCACAGAAAGAGATGGATTATCAGATGAGATTTTGCAACAAGCCGATGGGTTTTTAAAAATACCGATGGTTGGATTTACCGAAAGTTTGAATATTTCAGTATCAGCAGCTATTATCATTCAGAATATTATGAGCAGATTGCACAAATCGGATATCAAATGGCAATTGACAGAGAATGAAATTTTAGAAAAAAGACTGCTATGGGCAAAAAATTCTATAAAAGATATTAAACGAATAGAAGAACGTTATTATTCTTGAGGAAATTTAGTCATATCCATATAAAAGAATTCCCAAATATGACCGTCTAAATCTTCAATAGTTCGTAGTTGCATAAAATCATTGCTTTTTGCTTCAACCGGTTCTTTTCCAACAGCTAAAAGAGCATTTTCAGAAATTTTGTTAACTTTTTCTATACTTTCTAAAGAAATTGAAAGTATAGCAGAAGTAGATTTTGAAACATCAGTTATTGGTCTTGTAATAAAATTTTTAAATTTTTCGTGTGTTAATAACATTACATAAATCTCGTCACTAAAAACCATACATTTTCCACTTTCGTCGGAGAATATTGGGTTGTTTGTAAATCCTATTTTAGTATAAAATTGAAACGATTGTTCTAAATCTTTAACAGGTAAATTGATAAAAATTTGTGATCTCATTATTTCTAATTTATTATGAGTTTCTTCTTAAAAACTTGACCTGAAGCATCCTTTATTTCAAGAATATAATTTCCTCTCGTGAAGTTTTCAATATTTATTTTTTCATTAAATTTTGCTTTTCCAGAAAACACAATTCTAGCAGTAATGTCAATTATGTTATAATCAAACTGATTGTTGTTATTTTTAGAGTTTTCTACAACAATAAAATTAGTTGAAGGATTTGGATATACAGAAATGTTTGTTTCAATTTTAGTATTGTTTGTAGACAATGATTGAGAAATAGTCATTGTTCCGTTAGAACAACCAGTACCATACCAACCAATAAATGGTGGTAGCATTCCTACTGGTACTGCAATATTTTCGAAACCAGTATCAGTTAAATTTCCATCTGCATATAAAACCCATTTTGTACCATCAAACCCTAATCCAATTACGGTGGTGATATTTTCAATAGTTACGGTATAAACATAATTGTTTTTACCATTAACCAAACCGTTGAATTCATAAATGCCACTAGCATCTATACAATCTTCAGTAACAACAACATTTAAGGGTTCTTGAGCATTAACGAAGTTTTGACTGATAAAACCAAAAAACAGTATTAGTAATATTTTTTTCATAGCTATATAATTAATTATTTGTGTTTATAGATAAGCACTTATTCAGATTCAAATATACAAATTAGCTTCTTATAAAAGTAGTTTCAAAAAAAAATCTCCAACGATTTAACAATTGGAGATTTTGTACACTAATTTAAAAAAATCAAAATCAAAATAGGAAAGATCAATCCAGCAAGTGCCAATTTCCAACCACGTTTTTTGAAAGTAAATTTTCCGGCAGGAATCATAATTGCTCCTGTGATTGCCATTGTTATTAAAGATAATCCAAAAATATCACTATAATAAATCCACCAATTTGAAGTGTTTTTATGCAATTTCATAGTTTGGCTTATCAATGGTGTTTTTGAAAATGTTACAATTTCGCCTTTACCCGTTTTCAAATCTATTTCAACATCATTTTTTTCAAAAGAAATTTTCAATTCGTTTTTTTTTACTTTGTGGCGACGAAATTTATCCTCAATACCTAATTGTTTACCAAGTTCTTCAGCAAATTTTTCGGTAATTTCTTTGTCTTTTGGGATAGCTACATTAATTTCTTTTGTTAAAACAGTATATTTTTCTGGATGCCAATCATCTCTATGGTTCATTAAAATTCCCGAAAAGGCAAACGAAATTATTAATCCGATGTAGAAATAGCCTAAATCTCGATGAAGGTTTCTAGCTTTTAACGATGAAATCATTGTTAAAAAGTATAGTTTAAAGTAACTGAATAATTTCTTGGAGCAATAGGATTCAAACTATTATCATCGTGAATGTTATAATTTAATTCATTAAAAACATTGCTCAGTTTGGTTCTGACAGACCATTTTTTTAGGGTATATCCCAAAGTTCCATCAACTTGAAAATAATCATCAACATTTATTAGTTTTCTTGTATCTCCAGCAACTTGAACTCTAGTAGGTCTTCCTGCATAACGTGTACCGAAATATGTGTTTATTAATCCAAAATTCAATCCTTTTAACTTTCCAGTTTCAAAATTGAAATTGAAATTTAAATTCGCTGTGTTTTTCGGATTGTATTTTAGTTGACTACCTTCTATAAAATAATCACTTTTGATGTATTTGGTTTCGTTAAAACTATAACCTGCCAATATTGATAATCCTTTTACTGGATTGGCAACTACATCAACTTCTATACCTTGACTGCGAACTTCACCAGCTAAAACCTTAATATATGAATAAGTATTTCCGTTATTTAAAGATTGTTGATAGAATTTATCGTTTGAGATTTGATAAGCAGTAAAGTTCAAAAACAAACGCTCTTTAAAAAGGATATTCTTTACCCCAACTTCGTATTGGTTAATTAAGGATGGAGAAAGCGCATTGGAGTTATCATCTAGTCCTGTGTTTATCTCAAATGAATTAGAATAACTTGCAAAAACGGAATGATTTTGAGTAGGTTGATAAATCAAACCAATTCTTGGTGAAAAAGCATCATCATAATTTGCAAGTACATCACCTTTAATCTGTGTTTTTGGATTTTGTGTAGTGGCATCAAAAGATGTTTTGTCACTTCTTGTATCTTGATAACTGTAACGAATACCAGTCAAAAGTTTTATTTTTTCTGAAAAATGCATTAAATCTTGAACATAAATCCCTACTCTTTTTATAGGAGTTTGTGTATACGTGTTTTTGAGTAAAGTTGGAATTTGAGGTTCGTTACTAGCATTATAGTCTTGAAAAATATTGATTGTATCGTAATTGCTTTTATTACTGTATGCCAAAGCTTTATTTTTCATCAACTCATTATCAGCACCAATTAGAAACTGATGTTTGACTTTACCGGTATTAAAATTTCCTTTTAAATCTAGTTGTTGAATGAAGTAGTTGTCTTTTGCTTCCGCTCTTTGTATACTTCTAGTCCAATCACCAGAGGCAGTAATATTTCCGCCAACCAAAACAGGATTAGGTCGAGTATTTGTAAACAAATCGGTTTCATAATAGCGCATACCATTTACAAAACTCAAATTCCAATTTTCTGAAAACACATGTGTTAAAGTTGCCGTTGCCGTTGCTTGCTTGCTATCATAATATCCCCAACTTACTCCTAAAAATCTGTTTCTTGGTAAGTTTAAAATTTCATAATTATAAATACCTGCACCAAAATCTGGTGTTCTAGTATCATCGGTGTAATCAGTTTCAATTAATAATTGTGTTTTAGGATTAAATTTGATCATAAAAGAGGGATTGATATAAAATCGTTCAGAGTTTACATAATCTCTAAAACTATCCGCTTTTTCATAGCTCCCGTTGATTCTAAAAGCTACTTTTTTGCTTTTATTTAATGAGCCATAAACATCAAAAGTTGGTTTTATTAAATTGAAACTTCCAAATTTAAAACCTATTTCACCACCAAAAATCAAATTTTGGTTTTTTGGTAATTAAATTTAAAACGCCACCTGCGGCTACATTTCCAAATAATATAGCAGCACTTCCTTTTAAAAACTCTGCTTTTTCTAAGCCGCTTGTTTCAACTGTCATTCCGTTGAAATAGCGTATGCCATTTTTAAAAGTATTTGAACTAGAAAGAGGGAAACCACGTGAAGCTATTTCTTCTTGATAACCTCCAGTTGTTCCCATTATGTAAACACCATTCACATTTTTTAACAAATCTGTTATTGAAGATATTTGCTGATTTTGAATTGTAGCTTGATTTATTAAAGATGTTGCTTGAGGTAAATCCATTGGTTTTATATTTGATTTCCCAATGTTTACGGGTGATTTTTGCTGATTAGAAGTCACTATTACTTCTTGTAGAATTTCACCTTTTTTGTTTTTTACTGTGTCATTTGAAGCATAAAGGTCTTCATAATTTGAGTTTTCTTGAGAGAAACTAATTGCACTTATAAAAAGTGAAATTGTTGCGAGTAGGGAATATCTGTTCATTTATTTAGAATAATTAAAAATAACTGTGCAAATATATAAACGAAAATGTAATTCACAAAGTTTATTTAGAATAAATATGAATAATAATTTTAAGTAATTGATTTATTGAAAAATAGAAGTAAAAAAAAACTTGCCATTAAGCAAGTTTAATAAATTTATCAAAAAAAAAGTTACTTAATCCTCTTCATCGGATAGCTTTCTTGACTAGTTTTTCCCTGTTGTATACCAGAAATAGTTGCAACAATACTATCATTGGTTATTTTTGAATAGACAATTTTTTGCGGATAATCGTGCTTTGGATTTTCAAAAACTAATTGATTATCATCAGACAATGTTAATTTGAAACGTATGGGTTCATCATTGTTTTGACCTTTAACAGTAGGAATATAAAACACATCTTCATCAACTTGTTTTAATTCTATACTCTCGTTGTGTAAAGTATCTTTTGCTTTTATAAAATAACTTTGTCCTAAAAAAGTACTATCGTTTTCTTTTTTCCAGTTTTCGGTTAAAGTACCAATTGGTAATTTGTTTTCCCAATTCCCAATAAGCCAATTCGTTTGTTTTAATTTCTCAAATTTATTTTTATTCTTACCACAAGATAGGAGTAATGCCACTATAAATATTCCAATTAACTTTTTCATTTTTCTTAATTCATTAGAAGTTACAATACTATAAAAATTCTATCAACTGAACACTTAAAATTGAACACTTTTTTTGTATTTTTGCACTCCAAATAAAGAATTCAATAAAATGTTAGATAGATTACAATATGTAAAACAACGTTTCGATGAGATTTCAGACTTGATAATTCAACCGGATATCATTTCAGATCAAAAGCGATATGTACAATTAAATCAAGAATACAAAGGACTGAAAGGTCTAATGGAAAAAAGAGATGAGTATGTAACTCTAGATTCAAATATCAAAGAAGCCAACGAAATTATTGCAGATGGTTCTGATCCAGAAATGGTTGAAATGGCCAAAATGCAATTAGAGGAAGCAAAAGAACGTTTGCCAGAATTAGAAGATGAAATCAAATTTTTGTTGATTCCAAAAGATCCTGAAGATGCCAAAAATGTAATGGTAGAAATTCGTGCAGGAACTGGTGGTGATGAAGCCTCTATTTTTGCAGGTGATTTATTTAGAATGTATACCAAATATTGTGAAAACCGCGGTTGGAGAACATCTGTCGTAGATATGAACGAAGGAACATCTGGTGGTTTTAAAGAAGTTATTTTTGAAGTTACAGGAGAAGATGTTTATGGAACTCTAAAGTTTGAGGCTGGTGTACACCGTGTACAACGTGTGCCACAAACCGAAACACAAGGTCGTGTGCATACTTCTGCAGCAACTGTTATGGTTTTACCAGAAGCAGAAGAATTTGACGTACAGATTGATATGAATGATGTTCGTGTAGATTTTTTCTGTTCCTCTGGACCTGGAGGACAATCGGTAAATACTACAAAATCTGCGGTGAGATTGACACACATTCCTACTGGTTTAGTAGCGCAATGTCAAGATCAAAAATCACAACATAAAAATAAAGACAAAGCACTTACTGTTTTGCGTTCTCGTTTATACGAACAAGAATTAGCCAAAAAACAAGCAGAAGATGCTGTAAAACGTACCTCACAAGTTAGTTCTGGTGACCGATCTGCAAAAATTCGCACCTATAACTATGCGCAAGGTCGTGTAACCGATCATAGAGTAGGTATAGATATTTTTGATATGGATGGTGTTATGAATGGTAAAATCCAGAAATTAGTTGATGAACTTCAATTGGTAAACAATATGGAGAAACTCAAAGAAAGCGAAGTTTTATAATACAAAAAAGCTGGAAAAAATATTTCCAGCTTTTTTTTTGTCACTTTTTCATCAATTATTTTGCTTTTAATAGAATTTGTTAATGTATAGACAAATTTCTAATAATATAAATTTTTTAAGCTTTTATTACTTTCAATAAAATGGCAATTACTGCAATTATTAAAAGTACATGAATAATGTTTCCAACATTATACGCAAAAAAACCAATTGCCCATAATATAACCATTACTACTGCTATTATGTATAATATATTTTGCATAATTTTTTATTTTTTAGTAAATAATATTCTAAAATTGAACAGTAGCATATAAACTAAATACACTATTTTTAGAATCAGGAAAAGTATAAGTTGTTCCTAGAAAAGTTCTTTCTTTACCAACTGTTGTCAAACCATAATTGTATCTTGCACCAAGACCAAATCCATCAATTTCAAATCCTAATCCAGCTGCTAGTCCTAAATCAAACTTATTTAAATCATCTTCATTGACATTATTTTCAAAATTAAATGTATTGTTTGTAGACTCATTTGTAATTTTTGAATCGACTAAAAAAGCAGCATAAGGTCCAAAATGAATAGTAAAGTTTTCTGTTAGATTTGCTTTAAGCAATAATGGAACTTCAATATAACTCAATCTAAATTTACCTGTTCCTTCAGCAAAAGCGTTATTATATTTTAGTTCTGCACCTTTTGTAGTAAAGAGTATTTCAGGTTGAAAAGACAAACTAGATGTAATGGGTAAATCAGCATAAAAACCAGCATTAAAACCTAATAATACATTTTGATCATCAACCTCTTTAGTATATAAATTAGATAAATTTAGACCACCTTTTACACCCATTTTTGCTTCAGTGTTTTTTGATGATACGGTTTGCTGAGCGTTTGATAAATTTGTAGAGGCAATTACTAATAATACTATTGTGCCAATTTTTTTTAAATTCTTCATGTTTTTAAGTTTAAATTTTGATTGTTTTTTTTCAATACAAAATTGACTTAGAAAGACACAAATTATGTTATACTATTTTGATTAATTGTTACACAATTCATTTAAATAAAAATAAAGAGATAAAATTTTTTAAAGCTTTTTTATTATGTTTTTGACTTCAATATCTGGAGCATTTTTTATTTCTTTTATTTCTTCATCTGCTTTTTGAATTGATTTAGTATCGGTTACCAGTTCTACTTTTTGAATAATTTCTGCAAATTCAGAAGCCTTAATTGGATTTGCAAATTTCACTGCAAAACATTTAGAAAATTCGGCACCTAAATATAAAATGACTGAGGAATAATATACCCATAACATTAAAATAACTAATGAACCTGCCGTTCCGTACATTGATGATATATTTGAATTCGAAATATAATAGGATATTAAAAATTTGCCTCCCATAAATAATATTGCTGTTGTTATTGATGCAACTCGAACTTGTTTCCAAGCAATATCAGCATCTGGTAAAATGGTAAAAATAGAACCAAATAAAAGTGTGATGATAATTGTAGTAAATATAATACTAAAACCATACATAAAATAAACCCCTACAGTTGAAAAATTAGAGAATAATTCTTGGTTAATAAAATCTAAAACTGCTGAAAAACCTAGAGAAACCAATAAAATAAAGCCTAAACTTCCAATCACACCAAAGGATAATAAACGTGATTTTAAGTATAACCAAAAACTTGATTTTATTTTTGGTCTTATTCCCCAAATGGTATTTATAGAATCTTGAATTTCTGCAAAAACTGATGTAGCACCAATTAACAAAATTATGCCACCAATCAAACCTGTATATTTATTGTTAGACAGACTCAATTCATTTATCATTAATTGCAATTGCAAAGCACCACTTGTACCAATAAAATGACTTGTTTGTTTAAAAATAACTCCTTCAATTGCCTCTTTTCCTAAAAAAATATCAAATAAATACAAAATAACTAAAAATAGTGGCGCCATTGAAAACACTGTTGTAAAAGCAAGGGATGCACTCATTTTGAGTATTTTATTGTCAAAAAAACCAATGTAGGTGTCTTTTAAAACAGAAATAAAGAGTTTGAATTTTGTCATTTTTTTTTAAATTTTTGTAGTCAAATTATAGATTTACTTTCATAAATTAATAAGTGTTTTTGTAAATTTATTATATTTAATTAATTATTGTTCTATTAAAAAAATTAAATTCAAAAAAATATATAGAAAACAAAATAAAAAAAATGTTGCCTAATTAAGTTACATCATTTTTAAATATTGTTATACTATTATCTATTGATATTGATTTGTAGTTTGTAAATTTGTTAACCAAATAAATAAAATGACAACACAACAACTCATACAACAAATTCACAAAAAAAAATCATTTCTCTGCATTGGTCTAGATGTAGATTTAGATAAAATCCCAAAACATTTATTACAACTAGAAGATCCTATTTTCGAATTTAATAAAGCCATAATCGATGCCACTCACGATATATGTGTTTCCTACAAACCCAATATGGCTTTTTATGAAGCATACGGAATAAAAGGATGGCAGTCGTTACAAAAAACCATCAAGTATATCAACGAAAAACACCCTGAAATCTTCACCATTGCCGATGCCAAACGAGGTGATATTGGCAATACATCATCCATGTATGCAAAAGCTTTTTTTGAAGATTTAAATTTTGATTCCGTTACTGTGGCACCTTATATGGGTAAAGATTCTGTTGAACCTTTTTTAGCTTTTGAAAACAAGCATACTATTATGTTGGCATTAACCTCAAACGAAGGTGCTTTTGATTTTCAAACTAAAAATAGTGATGGTAAAGAATTGTATAAAGTGGTAATTGAAACTTCAAAATCTTGGAAAAATTCTCAAAACTTAATGTATGTTGTTGGAGCCACCAAAGCAGAATATTTTACAGAAATTAGAAAAATAGTTCCCAATAGTTTCTTGCTTGTTCCTGGAGTTGGAGCACAAGGTGGTAGTTTGGAAGAAGTTTGTCAGTTTGGATTAAATGAGGATGTTGGTTTGCTTATAAACTCCTCACGAGCCATAATTTATGCTTCAAACGGAACTGATTTTGCTCAAAAAACAAGAGAAGAAGCTTTAAAAATTCAACTAGAAATGGCAACCATTCTTAGGGTATCAAATCTTTAAATAGGTTTTATAAATTAATATTATGTATTCGTGCCAAAAATTATAATGGACCAAATTGGTGTTTCTCACATTTTTGAAACAACTCCCAAAAAAATTATATCACTTGTACCTTCTCAAACCGAGTTGTTATTCGATTTAGGTTTAGAAACTGAAATTGTTGGTATTACAAAATTTTGCGTGCATCCTTATCATTTCAAATCTACAAAAACTATTGTTGGAGGTACAAAAAAAGTAAATTTTGCTAAAATAAAAGCATTACAACCTGATATTATAATTGCCAACAAAGAAGAAAATACACAAGAAATAGTAGAAGAGCTTAGGAAAATATGTCCGGTTTGGGTTACAGATATTTGTACTATAGAAGATAATCTTCAAATGATTTCAGATTTTGGACAACTCTTTAATAAACGCACCGAAGCTCAAAAATGGATTGATAAAATCAAAAATGCATTACAAGATTTTCAAGTTTTTATAAAAGACAAAACATCACAAAAGGTTGCTTATTTTATTTGGGCAAATCCTTATATGGTTGCTGGTAAAAATACGTTTATTAACGAAATGTTGAAACTCAATAAATTTGAAAATACTTATGAAAATAGAGATGAACGATACCCTGAAATTATTATTCAAAAAATGAGAATTCAAGGAGATCCCGATCTTGTATTGTTGTCCTCAGAGCCTTTTCCTTTCAAAGATGAACACGCTTTTGAGTTAGGAAGATATACCCATCACGCCAAAACAATTTTTGTAGATGGTGAGATGTTTTCTTGGTATGGAAGTCGATTGCTGAAAGCTTTTGACTATTTCAAAAAATTACATCAAAAAATATAATTAAAAATGCCAATACATTTCTGCATTGGCATTTATAACTAACTCTAAACCAAAAGAATAAAAACCCTTTTATTACTTTACAAAGATAAAGTCAATTTGATCTTTTTATTGTTAAGTTTATGTTATACTTATAATGCTGATTGTTAAAAAATTAGCTTCTAAAAAACTATTTTTGATCTTGCAAAGCAAAAACTTTTCTTAACAAATCAGATGTTCTAGAATTTAAATTTGTTCTAATATTTTTTTCTTCTACGGCTATCATTTTAAAAACACCTTCCATTGCTTTATTAGTCGTGTAATCTGTTAAATCGGGGTTCACTTTTTTCACAAGTGGTATTGCATTGTATTTTGTAATGATGTTGGTCCAGATTTTATCGGCACCAACTTTAGCAAAAGAATTTTTGATAACAGGATTAAATTTTGAATATAATGCCGTCGATGTAGTATTCTGTAAGTATGATGTTGCAGCAGTTTGATTCCCCATCAAAATGTTTTTTGCATCTGTAAAAGACATTCCTTTTACAGCATCTACAAAAATTGGAGTGGCTTCTTTTACAGCATCTTCGGCAGTTCTATTTAAAGCTCTTAAACCATCATCTGCAAGTTTTCCTAATCCTATTTTTCGCAAACCTGCATCTACTTTTTGTAGTTCTTCTGGCAATAATATTTTGACCATTTCATTTTTATAAAAACCATCAGTTGACGTCAATTTGGTCACTTGTTTGCTAATACCATTATTCAATGCTTCTTTTAAACCACCAGCTATATCTACATTTTCTTGATTCAAAATGCCAGGAAATTGGTTTGCAACTTGTTGCATTTCTGCACAGCTTAACAATGTAAATCCAGTAAACAACAATAAAATATATTTTTTCATAATTAATTTTTTTTAACTAAATCAAATACCATGCCTTAATAACAGAAGTTTCTAATTCTAAGAAAAAATCACGGTTTTATTGCTATAAACCATTGTTTTTCTTTCAGCGTGAAGTTTTATAGCTCGAGACAAAACCATACGTTCCAAATCTTTTCCTTTCATAATAAAATCATCAATAGAATGACTGTGCAATACACGAGTTGTATCTTGTTCTATAATTGGTCCTTCATCCAATTCTTCGGTAACATAATGACTTGTAGCGCCAATAATTTTCACACCACGCTTAAATGCAGAATGATAGGGTTTTGCACCAGGAAAAGCAGGTAAAAACGAATGATGAATATTGATGATTCTATTTTTAAAAACCGATATTAAGTTGGGAGTAATAATTTGCATATAACGGGCCAAAACAACAAAATCAATACCATATTCTTGCAACAATTCAAGATGTCTTTGTTCACCTTCAGTTTTATTTTCTTTAGTGAAGGGAACATAATAAAACGGAATATTAAATTGATCTGAAATAGGCTTTAAGTGAAAGTGATTGCTGATAATTAACGGAATTTCAACTGGCAATTCACCAGCACTAAATCTCCCTAAAATATCATACAAACAATGATCATATTTAGAAACAAAAATAGCCATTTTAGGTTTTTGTCCTTGTGTGTATAATTCCCACGACATCGCAAAAGGCAATGCAATAATGGTTTCAAATTCATTTTTAAAATCTTTCAAATCCCAATTTTCAGAATCAAATTCGCATTCCAATCGCATAAAAAAAACATCTTGATCAGCATCTACATGTTGGTCAAGGTATATAATATTTCCACCACAATTTGCAATAAAATTAGTAACCGTTGCAATTATCGCTTTCTGATCTTTACAATGAATCAAAAGTGTGATTTTTTTCATTTTTTTTCTTTTTTGAAGCTTTTTCCAGCTATTCGCTCTATCTTTTTCTTCGTTAAAAAACTCAAAAAAAGGATGCCGCTTCTATCTGGGCTAAGTAAATTCTAGTAATAAATTATTTTTTCAAATCTAACTTAATTTCATTTAAAAAAGTTATATCAAAAACCATATTATGTTTTATGTAATTTAATAGGCATTTTTTTGAAAAATCTGTAAATTGCGGCCTCAAAATAGCACATATTTCAAATGGAACCACAAATACCGTATACTCCCAAAAATAAAGTTAGAATTGTAACAGCTGCTTCTCTATTTGATGGTCACGATGCTGCCATCAACATCATGCGAAGAATTATTCAAGCAACAGGTGTAGAAGTCATTCATCTTGGTCACGACAGAAGTGTCGAAGAAGTTGTCAATACAGCTATTCAAGAAGATGCTAATGCTATTGCTATGACATCGTATCAAGGTGGTCACAATGAGTATTTTAAATATATGTACGATTTGCTAAAAGAAAAAGGAGCAGGTCATATCAAGATATTTGGTGGTGGTGGTGGTGTAATTCTTCCTTCAGAAATTTCAGAATTGCATGAATACGGAATCGAACGAATTTATTCGCCAGATGATGGTCGTGCTATGGGATTGCAAGGAATGATTAATGATTTGGTGCAACGTTCCGATTATCCTATTGGAGATAAATTAAATGATGAATTAGCCAAAATTGAAGATAAAAATCCAACTGCAATTGCACGATTAATTTCATCTGCAGAGAATTTTCCAGAAATAGCAAAACCGGCTTTTGATGTTATTCATAAAAAAAATGAAACCAATAAAATTCCAGTTCTAGGAATCACAGGAACTGGTGGTGCAGGAAAATCATCATTAGTAGATGAATTAGTTCGTCGTTTCTTAATCGATTTTCCAACAAAAACCATTGGTTTAATATCAGTTGATCCATCAAAACGCAAAACAGGTGGTGCGCTTCTTGGCGACAGAATTCGTATGAATGCTATCAATAATCCTAGAGTTTATATGCGTTCATTGGCAACTCGTCAATCCAATTTGGCGTTGTCTAAATATGTGAACGAAGCAATCGAAGTTTTGAAAGCGGCTAAATACGATATCATTATTCTAGAAACTTCTGGAATTGGGCAATCTGATACCGAAATTATGGACCATTCAGATGTGTCTTTGTATGTAATGACTCCTGAATTCGGTGCTGCAACACAATTGGAAAAAATCGATATGTTGGATTTTGCTGATTTAGTTGCTTTAAATAAATTTGACAAACGTGGTGCTTTAGATGCCATTCGAGATGTCAAGAAACAATACCAACGCAATCACAATCTTTGGGATAAAAATGTAGATACGATGCCAATTTTTGGAACAATCGCATCACAATTTAATGATCCAGGTATGAATACACTCTACAAATCTATTATGGATAAAATTGTAGAGAAAACCGGTGCCGATTTAAAATCGACTTTCGAAATCACTCGTGAAATGAGCGAGAAGATTTTTGTAATTCCGCCTCACAGAACTCGTTATTTATCTGAAATTGCAGAAAATAATAGAAAATACGATGAAACAACGATTTCTCAAGTAGAAGTAGCTCAAAAATTATACGGGATTTACAAAACCATTGAAACTGTTTTTGGGAGTAAACCAAATTTAACCAAAGCAGGAATTGAAGAAACCATTTTGCAATCTAAAGATGAAAGTAGAAATGAGTTTTTAAACCTTTTGGTAAAAGAATTCGACCGCGTAAAAATGAATTTAGATCCCTACAATTGGGAAGTGATTCTGACTTGGGATGAAAAAGTAAACAAATACAAAAATCCTTTTTACAGCTTTAAAGTTCGTGATAAGAAAATTAAAATTGCAACTCATACCGAAAGTTTATCGCATTCTCAAATTCCAAAAATTTCGTTACCAAAGTACCAAGCTTGGGGTGATATTTTAAAATGGAATTTACAAGAAAACGTGCCAGGTGAATTTCCTTTTGCATCTGGATTGTATCCATTCAAGCGTGAAGGCGAAGATCCAAGCCGTATGTTTGCTGGCGAAGGTGGACCAGAAAGAACCAACAAACGTTTTCATTATGTATCTGCTGGATTGCCTGCAAAACGACTTTCAACAGCTTTTGACTCAGTAACTTTATACGGAAATGATCCACATATTCGTCCTGATATTTATGGAAAAATTGGAAATGCTGGAGTTTCTATTTGTTGTTTAGACGATGCTAAAAAATTATATTCTGGTTTCGATTTGAGCCATCCAATGACTTCGGTTTCGATGACAATAAATGGTCCAGCACCAATGTTGTTGGGATTCTTTATGAATGCCGCTATCGATCAAAATTGTGAAAAATACATAGTTGAAAATAATTTACAAGTAGAAGTAGAAGAAAAAATCAACGAAATTTATAAGAAAAAAGGAACTACAAGACCAAAATACCAAGGTGACTTACCTGAAGGTAATAATGGTTTAGGTTTAATGCTTTTGGGTGTAACTGGCGATCAAGTTTTACCATTAAATGTTTATAATGATATAAAAGTAAAAACATTAGCACAAGTTCGTGGAACAGTTCAAGCGGATATTTTAAAAGAAGATCAAGCGCAAAATACCTGTATTTTCTCAACAGAATTTGCGTTACGTTTAATGGGTGATGTGCAAGAATATTTTATCAAAGAAAATGTTCGTAATTTCTATTCGGTTTCCATTTCTGGGTATCATATTGCCGAAGCTGGAGCGAACCCAATTACACAATTGGCTTTCACACTTTCAAATGGTTTCACTTACGTGGAATATTATTTAAGTCGTGGAATGAACATTAATGATTTTGGGCCAAATTTATCATTCTTTTTCTCTAACGGAATTGATCCAGAATATGCCGTGATTGGAAGAGTTGCGCGTAAAATTTGGGCAAAAGCTTTAAAAAATAAATATGGTGCCAACGAACGAGCGCAAATGTTGAAATACCATATTCAAACTTCTGGTCGTTCGCTTCACGCACAAGAAATTGATTTTAATGATATTCGTACAACTTTGCAAGCATTGTATGCGATTTATGACAACTGTAATTCGTTGCATACGAATGCCTATGACGAAGCTATTACAACTCCAACCGAAGAATCCGTTCGAAGAGCAATGGCGATTCAATTGATTATCAATAAAGAATTAGGTTTGGCGAAAAACGAAAATCCAATTCAAGGTTCGTTTATCATTGAAGAATTAACCGATTTGGTAGAAGATGCTGTTTTACAAGAATTTGATAGAATTACTGAACGTGGTGGTGTTCTTGGCGCAATGGAAACAATGTATCAACGATCTAAAATTCAAGAAGAATCATTGTACTATGAAACGTTGAAACATACAGGAGAATTTCCAATTATTGGTGTTAATACGTTCTTGAGTTCAAAAGGTTCGCCAACAGTAATTCCGGCAGAAGTTATTCGTGCTACCGAAGAAGAAAAACAATATCAAATCGATATGTTGACCAATTTACAAAAATCGAGTGCTGTTAAAGTGGCTGAACAAATAGAATTATTGCAAACGGCAGCCATCAAAAACGAAAACCTTTTTGCTTTATTAATGGAAGCCACAAAAGTATGTTCATTAGGACAAATTACAAGTGGTTTGTTTGAAGTTGGAGGACAGTATAGAAGAAATATGTAAGCAGAGAACCAATTTCGATGCAATTCGGAATTGTGTGAATTGTTTATCCCGATGTTAGCTTTTACCTCACCGAAAAACGTAGAAAAGCATTATGAATAAAACAATTCTGATTTTGTCAATTTTAATTTTGGTTTCTTGCAAAAGAAAACCTGAAACTTATATTGAAAAATATAGAAATTCTAAATTAGATAGTTTAAAAACAATTATTGGCAAAATATCAACAAAAGATACAAGTTGCTTAAGACAAATTGATTTAGCTCAAGAAAAAATAGACAAAGATAGCTTAACATATTTTCTTTATATGTCGCAATTATCATATGGAAGACATTTGGAAGAATTAAAAAAATTGCTAAAACCACACGGAATTGATTGCAAAATATTTTTAACTTCTTGTATTGGACACGGAAAAGGAAGAAGTTATTGCTATGTAGATTTTATGAATGAAACAATAAAAAGTAAATTTAAAAAAGGCTTTATTGATAGTTTAGAAGAAAAAGCAGATAGAGAATATTTGAATAAAAACATTATTAAAGTTTTTTATTCAATGAATGAATATGATGAAACTATTTTTTATCCTAATGCTAAATCTATAGAAACGCAAAGAGATGATGTGAAAAATGATTTTTTTTCAACTTTTAAATATCCAAAAGATTTTGATTTTAAACATAAAAGATATGTTGGACGTAGTAATGTTGAATTTATACTATATCGAAATGGAGAAATTAAAAAAATAACAATTGATACAGAATTTGAACAAAAAAACAACAATAAATTCATACCATACTTCGATAATGAAATTAGAAAATTTGTAACTAAAATTAAATGGTTACCAAGAAAACAAAGAGGAATAAAATTAAACGCTAGATTGGGATTATGGTTTCCGTACAATAATGGCAACACCTAATAGCAGTTACAAGAAATTGTTAGGCTATTTATTTGTCAGAATTCTTATTGCTGAATCAATGTTTTGTCTATATTTTGATAGTCAGTGAATGAAGTACGAAAATTCTTGTAGCTGCGAAATGAAGAATGAAATCGGGATCTTTTTTTTGAATATTTTATACCTGACAGGTTTTAAAATCCTGTCAGGTATTTTTATTTGAAAACAATTCCAAATTCTTTTCCTAAGTTCTTTATCGAAATAAATATCTTTGCATATAATATTTACAATAATGCAAAACAAATTTTTATATTTTCTACTTTTTATTACTCTTCAATCATTTGCTCAACAAGATGGTTTTTGGGATAAAGACCGAGCATATTCAAAACAAATAACCTTAGGCTCGGGAAAACGAACGGCAGTACATATTGAGGATTTGCCTACAGGCACAACTGAAATTGTATTTAGAATCACGTTATTAGACGAAAATCAAAAAATTGCCAATAGCTTGGTTTCTATCTTAAAAGCCATTCCAGATCCAACGGGAATTAGTCAGGGTTCAGCTGGAGCAGTTTTTCTATTATCAAAAACTTCTGGTGATGATACGTGTTTGTATGGTATTTTTACCAATCAAAATGCTTCTACCAATTATATCGAAACTGGAAAATTTGAAAACAGTTGTTTTAGTCAAGAAACTCCTATCAATAAAGATGCAAAACGACTTTCACTTAAATCTTCAAAATGTTTGAATTCGGATGAAATGTGGTTTGGTTTTGAAAATAAAAATTGGGTAATGAAAGCCAGAATTGTACTAGAAGTGGTGCCTTGGGTAGACTATAAACTCAACAGAGGTTGGAATCTAGAGAATAGAAAATCTATTTTGGCGATTTGCAAATCAACTGAATTATCAAAAAAAATAGCCAATTCAGACAACTATTGTGTTTGTGTTTTAGAAAAAATTCAAGAAAAATACAGTTTTGCACAGTATAACGCATTATTAGCTGAAGAAAAGACCAAATTATTCAGAGATGCTGGTATAACTTGTTTTTCTGAATCTGGTGCTTCAAAAGTCATTTATGATGGTCAAAGAACAGAAGCGAAAGTTTTATTTGAAAAACATAAATACAGCGAATCGATTCAAAAGTTAATACCAATAATAGCAGATGGAAAAGGTAAAGTTGCTGATTTTAATGCCTTAGCCACCAATTATATTTTCACAAAACAATATGATAAAGCGTTAAAAGTTTTAAAAGAAGCGGAACAATTGGATGATATCGAATTACAAACCAAACTCAATTTGGCGCATACCTATTTGCTAAAAAATAATTATAGTCAAGCAAAAAAAATCTATAAAAAATACAAATCTCAAAATGTAAATGATAGTTTGAGCTGGTCTCAGAAAATAAAACTCGATTTTGAAGCTTTTAGAAAAGCGGGCTTGCCTTCAAAAAGTTTTGATAATATATTGAATGTAATCAAATAATATACTTCAGAAAAATTGAAAGCAACTTATCATAAATACATACTGAATTTCAAAAAGCCTTCTGGAACTTCTCGAGGTATTATGACCGAAAAAGAGACATGGTTTATTATTCTTGAAAACAAGGGTAAAAAAGGAATAGGCGAGTGTGGTTTACTGAAAGGTCTGAGTATTGACGATCGTCCCGATTATGAAACCAAATTAAATTGGGTTTGTAACAACATTCATTTAGGTAAAGATCTCCTTTGGGAAAGCTTGCTTGAATTTCCATCTATTCAGTTTGGAGTTGAAATGGCGTTCCAATCTTTGCAATCAGAAAACCCTTTTTTATTGTTTCCTTCTGAGTTTACAAATGGACATAAAAGTATTGTCATTAACGGTTTGGTTTGGATGGGAAATCAAGATGATATGTTGCTTCAAATTCAAGAAAAAATAGCAACTGGTTTTAGTTGTGTTAAGCTAAAAATTGGTGCCATAGATTTTGATAAAGAGTTAGCATTATTGCGTTTTATTCGTCAAAATTTCTCTCCAAATCAGATCGAAATTAGGGTCGATGCAAACGGTGCTTTTGATGTAATAAACGCTTTAGATAAATTAATTCAATTGTTTGAATTTAAATTACATAGTATAGAACAACCTATACAAAAAAACAACACTGACAGTATGGCAGTGCTGTGCGAAATAACTCCATTTCCAATTGCATTAGATGAAGAGCTTATAGGTGTTTTTTCTTTGCAAGAAAAAGAAGCTTTGTTACAAAAAATCAAACCTCAATATATCATTTTGAAGCCTAGTTTTATAGGAGGATTTCGTGGGACTTTGGAATGGATTACATTGGCCGAAAAACTCCAAATTGGATGGTGGATAACATCTGCTTTAGAGAGTAATATTGGATTAAATGCTATTGCTCAATTTACTTTTTTGCAACAAAATTTGATGCCTCAAGGGTTAGGAACAGGTGCTTTATATAGTAATAATTTCGAATGTCCGTTAGAAGTTTATGATGGACAATTGTGGTATACAGATAAAGATTGGGTTCTAAATCTTGATACTTTTAATTAATCTTTTATATTCAAATTTTTCAAAACGGCAAGCAATAATTCGGGAGTAATTCTATTTTTATAATTCGGATTAATATATTCAAACAAAATTTCAGCATTTTTATTGACTACCATAACGGTAGGAACTGGTAATATTGCAGATGCTTTCCCAATTGTTTTTGTTGCTATATAGGTTTTTGTAATTAAACTAGGTTTGAAAGCAATTCCTACTTCTTGAATTAATTTTCCGTCAGCATCAGATAGTACTTTATAATTTACTTTATCTTCTTCAATACTTGGTTGTATATTTCTGAAATCCTCAGGGCTTATTGCAATTATTTGATACCCTAATTTTAAAATTTCATCTTCAATAAATGCCAATGCAGAAAGTTGTGAATTGCAATACGGACACCATCCACCTCTATAAAAGTCAAGAACAGTAGCTTTTTCTTTTAATAAATCATTTAATTCAATGGTGTTTCCTTTATCGTCTTTTAATTTTGCTTTAGGTATTTTTTCTCCAATTAATAATGGAGAAATTGCTTCTGGATTTTTAGCAATTTGAGCATTTAATTCAAATAAATTTAGAAAACAGATACTAATTAAAATTACAATTTTTTTCATATTATATTTCATATTTTTCTAATGATAATCTTGCTTGTTCACGAATTTTTTGTTGCATATATGGTGTCCAACCCAAAAGTAAACCTTTCATCCCAAAAGCTTGAGAACTCCATTTCCAAAGATCAAAATGGTCAGTATGTTTGATCATAAGTCCCTCTTTAAATTCAAAACTAGCATTGATGGTATTGATTACTTTTCTATTGGTTTTACTAAAATTGTAGGTTGCAATCCAGGTTACAAAACCTGTTGCATCATTGGCAATAATATCTGAAAATTCAATTTTTATATTTCCCTTGCTTCGCTCAATGAGCATTTGCCACATATTTTTTACTTGATTTTCTTTCAGAATTCCAAAAGCTGGATCTTGAAATTGAATATTTTTATGATAACAACTAGCCATAGTAGCCGAATCTTGATTGGCAAATGCTGTATAAAATTTTTGTATTAATTCTTGACTCTGATTCATTATTTATTATTTATAAACAAAAGGATCAGTCCAATCTAGTGATTGTATTGCAGAAACTTGATTGCTTTCATTCAAAGTTACACGAAGTTCTTTATTGGCAATCTTTTTTTCGTATAAAGCTTTGAATCGAAAAAGAGTTGTATTATCGGTTTTGATTTTATAAACAGAAACAAGCTCAATATCTTTAAAATCTCCATATCTCAATTTAAATTTCAAACACGTTTTGGTTAATCGTTCTTGTGTCATATTTTTAATCACAGATGGAGTTGCTTCATTTTCGTTAAATGGTTTGAATTTAGAGGTATTACAGGTCATTAAAATTCTTTTACCCAATTCATAGGTTTTGTTTTTTTGCATTTCAGGAATAGAACTATTTTCTAATTTTAGGAATTTTACTTCAGTTTTTTCGAGAGTATTATCTTTAGATTTAGAAACAGACTTTGTTTTGCAACTTATTACAAATAGAACGAGTAGTAGAAATAGTATTTTTTTCATAATATATTATATAACTTAATATCAATACTATAAACGTTTTAAATGTAAATTTATTAGACCTAAAAAAAATCCCAACTATTGTCGGGATTTTTTTGAATTAGTATAAACTTGGATATTTTTTTGGATTAACTTCACTCATCATTGCATATACTTTTTCGTAAATATCTTCAACAGATGGTTTAGAGAAATAATCACCATCTGTCCCATAAGCAGGGCGATGCGATTTTGCAGTTAATGTTTGGGGTTTACTATCCAAATAATCGTAAGCATTTTGATTGTCTAAAATTTGTTGCATAATATAGGCAGATGCACCTCCTGGAACATCTTCATCAATTACTAATAAACGATTGGTATTTGTGATACTTTTTACAATATCATGATTGATATCAAAAGGTAATAATGATTGAATATCAATAATTTCACAATCAATACCACTAACTAAAAGTTCTTTTGCAGCTTGTTCTACCAATCGCAAAGTCGAACCATAGGAAACAATTGTAATATCAGAACCTTTTTTGATAGTTTCAACAATTCCTATTGGTGTTTTGAATTCGCCTAAATTTGTTGGCATTTTTTCTTTCAAACGATATCCGTTTAAGCATTCTACAACAAGTGCAGGTTCATCAGTTTGTAATAAAGTGTTGTAAAATCCTGCCGCTTTAGTCATATTTCTAGGAACTAGAACGTGAATTCCTCGAACGGCATTGATAACCATTCCCATAGGAGAACCAGAATGCCATATACCTTCTAATCGATGACCTCGAGTTCTAATGATAAGTGGTGCTTTTTGTTTACCACGAGTTCTATATTGTAAAGTTGCCAAATCATCGCTCATTATTTGAATGGCGTATAATAGATAATCAAGATATTGAATTTCTGCTATTGGTCTCAACCCGCGCATGGCCATACCTATTCCTTGACCAAGAATAGTTGCTTCACGAATACCAACATCGGCAACACGAAGTTCGCCGTATTTTTCTTGCATCCCTTCTAAACCTTGATTGACATCACCAATATTTCCGGCATCTTCTCCAAAAACCAATACTTCTGGATATTTTGTAAAAATAACATCAAAATTATCTCTTATAATCACTCTACCATCAGCTTCTTCTGCATTTTCATCATAGGTAGCTGCAACTTCTTTTACCGAAAACACATTTTTGTCTGATTCTGAAAAAAGATGAGAACTAAATTTTGGTTGAATTTTTTGTATGTAATTTGTAATCCATTCTGAAAGTTCGGTTTTACCATTTTCTGAAACAATCATTCGTAAAACTTTACGAGCTGTAGTCAAAATATCCTTACGAATAGGTTCTTTTATAGCATTTAAATCTGTAATATATTTTTGAATAAAAACTTTGTTATCACTAGTATTTGCTATTTTTTCTAATAATGAAATTAACTCATTTTGTTCGTTTTTGAAAGGAGTAATAAATGCATCCCAAGCATCTTTTTTACCTTGTAAAACTTCTTTTTTTGCATTAGTATCAAGATTTTCTAATTCTTCTTCGGATGCAATATTATGAGTAATCATCCAAGATTTCATTTGTTTGATGCAATCAAAATTACTTTCCCATTCAAGACGATCTGCGTTTTTATAGCGTTCGTGTGAACCAGAAGTAGAATGACCTTGAGGTTGTGTTAATTCGTAAACGTGAATTAAAACAGGAACATGTTCTTCTCGTGCAATTTTGGCTGCTTTCTCATAAGTAGCAATCAAATCGGCATAATCCCAACCTTTTACTCTAAGAATTTCGTAACCTTTATTGTGTTCATCTCGTTGAAAACCACTTAAAATTTCAGAGATATTTTCTTTTGTAGTTTGATGTTTAGCGTGTACAGAAATGCCATATTCATCATCCCAAACACTCATAACCATTGGTACTTGTAGTACGCCTGCAGCATTAATGGTTTCAAAAAATAATCCTTCAGAAGTTGATGCATTTCCTATGGTTCCCCAACCAATTTCGTTTCCATTTACAGAAAAATTGGTTGTATTTATACCAGGAACATTTCTATATATTTTTGAAGCCTGTGCCAATCCTAACAAACGAGGCATTTGACCTGCGGTTGGTGAGATATCTGCACTCGAATTTTTTTGAGCGGTTAGATTTTTCCAATTTCCATTTTCGTCAAGCGAATGTGTGGCAAAGTGACCACCCATTTGTCTTCCGGCAGACATTGGATCAAATTGTATATCAGGATGACCATACAATCCTGCAAAAAATTGTTGAATAGACATTTCGCCAATTGCCATCATAAAAGTTTGATCTCTGTAATAACCTGAACGAAAATCGCCATTTTTGAAAGCTTTTGCCATTGCCAATTGAGGTATTTCTTTTCCGTCACCGAAAATTCCAAATTTGGCTTTGCCTGTCAATACTTCTTTTCGTCCAAGAAGGCTACATTCTCTACTAATAATAGCAATTTTATAATCATTCAATACTTCTTTTTTGAAATCTTCAAAAGTCAATGCCGTATTGGTTTCTACTTGTGTCATAAATGGAATTTCTTACTTTGGAAAACAAATTTAACTAAAAAAATCGTTGGTTTTATTAATTCCTAAAAAATATCTATTTTAAGGATTGTTAATTTTTTTGAGTTTTAATTTCAAAAAATTAAATTATTACTAATAAAAAACGAATAGTTGTGTGAAATAGATATTCTTTTAGGAAATCAATACCATTAAAACCATTTTCTGGTAAAAAGATTTATTAATGATTTTGGACTAAATGTAAAGATGAATCTAATTTTTTCATTGTATTGAGGTTGAGCAATTTCCCAACCATTATTTGAGTATATTGGTAAATATAATTCTAAATAATCTTGTACAAAATTCAGTCTCAAACCTGAATCATACACAAATTTTGGGTCAATATTTCGGTTTTTTACAAATCCTAAATCGCTATAGATTTCAATCCAATTCCAAACGGTATAACTTGTGTTAAAAGCAGTTATCCATTGATTGGCTGTTGAAGGGTAAAGAATAGATTTAAAACCACCTTCGGCCATAAAATATTGTTGACTAAACAATCCAGAAGTTTCTGAACGACCAAATAAATTGTATTCAAACAAATAATCATTTGGTTTTGAAACCCCGAAATTATAAGCTTTTGATCTTAAATTTTTGCTATAAACAAAACTTCCAACATACAAACGAAGATTAATTTGACGGTTACTGTTTAATAGTTTACGGTATTGCATTTCGGCAGAAGCTTTACCAAAATTTCCAGACAGTTGCAAATCAGTATTAAAATTTACAAAATTAGAAATTTCCATTTTTGAATTAAAATAACGCGCACTAAATACATTATAATTTGAAGTACTGTCAATTACAATTCTAGAATTTTCTTTTTGAATCATATTGTATCGAAGCGAAACACCTTGTTTTCGATTGTCTCTAAAATTGGGTTGTCTAATTCCTAAATATACTGATGGAATTATTTTTAGATAGGCAGCATCTGGAGCATAATTAAAATAGGATCCACTCAAACCATAACGGGTATTAAAAAGGCGTTTGTCACGATTGTATTGTATTATTCCAAACGAAAAACTTCCAGTTAACGTCTTTGTTAATGGAGCATACATTGGATTAACATCAAAAATAAATGGTTTGTCGAGAATTGTTTTATTATGAAATCGAATTCCTGGCGAAAGTCCGTTGTATAGATTATATTCAAATGTAGGAACGTATAAAATTTGGTTGTAATATGGATTTTCTAAATCCTTCATAAAAGCAAATTTAAAAGGACGATTACTCAAAACGAAACCGTTCAAAGATTTCCAGTTGTTTCTTAAATTGAATTCAGGCACTTCATTTTTATAATTCAGTACAATTTTGTCGGCATTTTTTCTATCTATAGTAAATGTGTTTTCGTTTTTAATATTTTCAAACCATTTTTTGAAAACGATACTTTTTCCTTTCATACCATACACAGGAATTGGTACTGTGGTACCAGTTCTATTTTTTATTGAAAAAGTAATGCTGTCTTTGGTACGAGAAACATTATCAAATTTATAATCAATAATTTCTCTTGAGTTGATAATGGTTTCAAAAAACCAATTAATATCTTTGTTGGTACTCTTTTTTAAAGTGTTTTCAAATTGTTCTCGAGTGGTTTGCTGATTGGTATTTGAAACAAAAAAGGTTTTTATTGCTTTTGGTACAATGCTGTCTTCTAGGTAATTATCAAGATATTTCAAACTTAATCCTGCTCTATATTTTGAAGCAATTTTTTCGTTAAAACGAATTAAAGTTTCTTTTGAATCGCCCAAGGGTTGATCAAGATTTTTTCTTGCCATCAGCATATAATAATAACTGTATTGCTCATTGAAATCGAGGTTGATAATATTGAAACTCTTTAACAATTTTAGCTTAGACAAACTTCCCATCATTTTACTTTCTGGATGGTGTTCTTCAATGTATTTCATCATAATATACACCTGAATTCCGTCATAAATCCAGTTGTCTTTTCTTGGATCAAGGTGCAAACTATTTTTGAGATAATTGTTGAGATACGTTTTAAGAAATTTGAGTTCAAACAAAAATTCATCTGAAAAAGGACTAATAAATGATGGCAATTGATTCAATCCATAAAATGGATTTCGCTCATAATCTACTTGTGAAACACTGATTTTTTCATAAGGATATTTCCCAATATTATCAGCAACAAAGTTCAAAATATGATCAATTACAATTGCTTTTTGAATATCGTCTAATCGATTTTCTTTCAAATCGGTAATCACTTCTATATCATTGCTTTTATAACTATAGAATTGACTTTTTGGTTCAATAAACAAACTAAAATCATTTCTGTTTTTTCCAGTTAAAGTATATTCAATAAATGGCGTATTTTTTACTTTTTTGATTTCATTTAAATCAGAACTCAATTCAAAATTAGATGGAATTTTAATTTCTAAATCAATGTCGAAAATTCCGTTGGCAATATCATCTAAATTAGCATTACTGTAGCGAACAAAATCATTATTTTCGAATCGAGCTGGAGTTAAAAACCAATTTTTAAGATTCATTTCACCTTTGTCACCAGATCCGTATTTTGTGAATTTATCACTAGGAATTTTGATAACATAGGTTAATTTTATTGTTGCTTTTTGATTCGGAGCGATTTTTTCTCTTAACTGTACTTCAATCAAATCAGAATGACTTTCTGGACGAATCCAATTTAGAAATAAATTTTGAGCATCAATAATCGTAATATTATTAGTATTACCGCGATCTTTTTCTTTAGCTAATTGAAAATTTCTAACAAATTCATCCGAAAAACGTTTGCCCAAATAAGAGTTTTTATCAGCATATGCATTATTCCAATCATTCAAAACAATACTACCTATTGAATCTTGAGATTGATTGAAGTAGGTGAGTTCTTGAATAACATTTAATGTTTTTTTCACTGGATCAACTTCAACGGTCATTTTAGAATGATGTTGAGCTAAAACAATAGTCGAAACCATTAAAGTTAGAAAGAGAAAGAAAATTTTAGAAAATGATTTCAATTAATAATAATTTTTTTGAAGAGTAAATATAATAAATGGTGTTTTTGGATTGTAAAATTTGCTGGTAAATTAATACAATTTTAAGAATAAAAAGAAAGCTGTTGTGAAACAGCTTTCTTTTTAAAAATTTGGACTTAAATCATATTTCTTATAAAATTTGTCAAGAACTTCGACTACTTCATCTTCTGTATCTACAATCTTGAATAAATCTAAATCTTTTTCGCTAACCGTTTTTTCTTTATCTATTAAAACTGTTTTAACCCAATGCATCAATCCAGACCAAAACTCACTACCTACCAAAATAATAGGGAATTTTGCTATTTTTTTGGTTTGAATAAGTGTGAAGGCTTCAAACATTTCGTCTAAGGTTCCAAAACCACCAGGCATCACTACAAAACCTTGAGAATATTTAACAAACATAACTTTGCGTACAAAGAAATAATCAAAATTGAGGTTTTTATCTCTATCAATATACGGATTATAATGTTGCTCAAAAGGCAATTCAATATTCAATCCAACAGAAGTTCCGCCACCAAAATGTGCACCTTTATTTCCAGCTTCCATAATTCCTGGTCCACCACCAGTAATGACACCATAACCTGCTTTGCTAATTTTGAAAGCTATTTTTTCGGCCAATAAGTAATATTTATCTTCTGGTTTTGTTCTTGCAGATCCAAAAATAGATACACAAGGACCAATTCTGCCCATGGTTTCATAACCGTTTACAAACTCCGACATTATTTTGAAAATAGCCCAAGAATCATTGGTTCTAATTTCGTTCCACGTTTTTTGTTTTAATTTGTCTTGGATTACTTTATCCTCGTCATTATCAAAATCTTCTAATCTCATATTTTATTTCTTTAAAAACGCTTTCAAAGTTAATACCTTGAAAGCGTCGTGTACTGTAATTGTTGCTAAAGTAATTCTTTTTTCAAAAACTGCGCAGTATAGCTTTTTTTATTTTTAATAATTTCTTCTGGAGTTCCTTTGGCAACAACTTCACCACCAGCTTTTCCGCCTTCTGGTCCAATGTCTATAATATAATCGGCCAATTTGATGACATCCATATTGTGTTCTATAATTAAGATTGTATTACCTTTATTAACCAGTTTATTGATGACTTCCATCAATACTCGAATGTCTTCAAAATGCAGTCCGGTTGTGGGCTCATCAAGAATATAAAAAGTATTTCCAGTATCTTTTTTAGATAATTCTCCAGCTAATTTAATTCGTTGTGCTTCACCGCCAGAAAGGGTTGTACTTTGTTGACCTAGTGTGATATAACCCAAACCTACATCTTGGATGGTTTTTACTTTTCTATAAATTTTTGGTATCATTTCAAAAAATGGAACCGCTTCATCAACGGTCATATTCAACACATCTGAAATTGATTTTCCTTTGTATCGAATTTCCAAAGTCTCTCTATTGAATCGTTTTCCTTGACAGGTTTCGCATTCTACGTAAACATCAGGTAAGAAATTCATTTCTATAGTTCGTACACCAGCACCTTCGCAGGTTTCGCAACGACCACCTTTTACATTAAAACTGAAACGTCCTGCTTTATAACCTCGAATCATACTTTCGGAAGTCATTGTAAATAAATTTCTAATTTCGGTAAAAACTTCTGTATAGGTTGCTGGATTTGAACGTGGAGTTCTCCCAATTGGGCTTTGATCAATATCAATTACTTTATCTATATGCTCTAATCCTTCAATTTTTTTATAAGGTTGTGGTTTTTTTACGCCATTAAAATAATAGGCATTTAATATAGGATAAAGTGTTTCGTTTATTAAAGTCGATTTTCCGCTTCCAGAAACTCCAGTAACACAAATCATTTGCCCCAAAGGCAAGTCGATAGTAACATTTTTTAGATTATTTCCTGTTGCACCAGATAATTTTAGGAATTTTCCGTTGCCTTGACGGCGTTTTTTTGGAATTTCAATTTTCATTTCTCCATTAAGATACATTGCCGTCATCGAGTGACTTGTTAGTATTTCTGCAGGAGTTCCTTTGCTTATGATTTCGCCACCATATTTACCCGCTTTTGGACCAATATCTATAACATAATCAGCGCGTTCTATCATGTCTTTATCGTGCTCAACTACAATTACCGAATTGCCAATATCTCTCAATTGTTCTAGTGAATGAATCAATTTTTCGTTATCTCGTTGGTGCAAACCAATGCTTGGTTCATCCAATATATACAAAACCCCAACCAATTGTGAACCAATTTGAGTTGCCAATCGAATGCGTTGTGCTTCACCACCAGAAAGTGATTTTGAACTTCTGCTTAAAGCCAAATAATTCAACCCAACATTCATCAAAAAGTGTAATCGGTCTTTAATTTCTTTTATAACTTCGGTGGCAATTAATTTCTGTTTATCAGATAAATGATGGTGTAAATCTTGAAACCAAAAGGTTACATCAGAAATATCCATATCACATAATTCAGATATGTTTTTGTCGTTAATTTTAAAATATAAAGCTTCTTTTTTGAGTCGTGATCCTTCGCAAACCGGACATTTTACTTCGTCCATAAATTCTTTTGCCCAACGTTTTATGGTAGTTGAACCACTTTCGTCATGTTGCGATTTGATAAAATGCGAAATTCCTTCAAACTCAATTTTATATTCTTTGGTAACACCTAAAGTTTTAGATTCGACTACAAATTTTTCTTTTCCACCATTAAGAATCATTTCCATTGCTTCATCAGTAATGGTTTCTATAGCATCAGTTAATTTGAAATTAAATTTCTCACCAATAATTTCTAATTGTTTGAAAATCCAGCTCGATTTATATTCGCCCAAAGGAATAAAACCGCCGCTTTTGATGGATAATTTTGGATTTGGAATTATTTTCTTAATATTTATTTCATTAATAGTTCCTAAGCCATTACAATGATCACAAGCACCTTTTGGAGAGTTGAAAGAGAACAAATTGGGTTCAGGATTTTGATAGGATATACCAGTTGTTGGACACATCAAATTACGACTAAAGAATCTAACCTCATTTGAATCTTGGTCTAAAACCATCAAAACATTTTCGCCATGATACATTGCAGTATTGATACTTTCAGACAAACGCTTTTCGTTTTCTGGCGTATCTTCAATGACCATTCTGTCAATAACAATTTCAATATCGTGGGTTTTATAACGATCCAATTTCATTCCTGTAGTAATGTCTTTAACATCACCATTGATGCGTACTTTCAAGAATCCTTGTTTGGCAATTTGTTGAAACAATTCGCCATAATGTCCTTTTCTAGCTCTAATAACGGGTGCTAAAATATTGATGCGTTTTCCAGAGAAATTTTTTATAATCAATTCTTTGATTTGATCATCAGAATAAGAGACCATTTTCTCACCAGTATTATAACTATAAGCATCGCCAGCACGTGCATAAAGTAATCTTAAGAAATCATAAATTTCAGTAATTGTACCTACAGTAGAACGAGGAGATTTGCTTGTTGTTTTTTGTTCTATAGCAATTACAGGCGAAAGACCATCGATTTTATCAACATCAGGACGTTCTAAACCACCAAGAAATTGTCTTGCGTAGGCAGAAAATGTTTCAACATAACGGCGTTGTCCTTCGGCATAAATAGTGTCAAAAGCCAACGATGATTTTCCTGAACCCGAAAGTCCAGTTATGACAACCAATTTCTCTCTAGGAATAGAAATGTCAATGTTTTTGAGATTGTGAACTCGTGCACCTAAAACTTCTATAGTATTATCTGATTCTAACATATTTTTATAGCAAAAAGGCAAAGTTAGTATTTTGAATTGTTCTTTTATCTATTGCCTAGAGAAGATTTTTTATTGAATGCAGTAATTATTCAATTGTCATCGATTTTAATTTTTCACGATAGGCTTCTAGTGCATTTGCTTTAGAAATAAAACCAAAATATTTTCCGTTTTTTAGAACTGGTAAAAAATTGGCTTTTGTCTTTTCGAATTTGTTCATGACAGTTTCCATATTATCAAAAGGATTAACAATATCAATTGGAGCTTTCATAATTTCTTTAACGGCAGTATATTTTACTTTGAAATCACTAAAAATAATTTCTCGAATATCATTGAAATTAATAATTCCTAAAAGATTTTTTTCTTTGTCTACTACTGCAAAAACGACTTGGTTTGAATGAGATATCAATTCGACTAGTTTTACTAAATTTTCATCTGGAGAAATAGTTAAAAAGTCATTTTGAATAATTTTTTCGGTTTCTAAAATGGATAAAATATTAGTGTCTTTATTATTGGTAAAAGCATGTCCTTTTTTAGCTAAATTTTTCACATCTAACGAATGTTTTTCAAATTTTTTAGAAATAGCAAAACTAATAGAGGATACAATCATTAATGGTATCATTAAATCATAACCACCTGTGATTTCTGCAATTAAGAAAATAGCTGTCAATGGCGCGTGAAACAAACCACTTAGTATTCCTGCCATTCCTACCATTGTAAAATTACTAATGGGTAAATGTGTTAATCCGATAAGATTTAAGGTTTTTGAAAATAAAAAACCAGCATAAGAACCTAAAAAAAGCGAAGGAGCAAAGTTACCACCGTTTCCGCCACTACCTAGTGTGATTCCGGTTGCAAAAGCTTTTAGAAGCATTGTCAATCCAATAAAAAGAATCAAAACCCAATTGTTGTTTCTAAAATTGCTAAAAAGAGTGTTGTCTAATAATTGACCAGGATCATTTTCTGAAAGTGTTTTTATACTTTCATAACCTTCACCAAAAAGTGTTGGAAAAACAAAAATTATTATAGCAAGAATTGAAGCGCCAAACAATGCTTTTTTGTAAGGATTAAGTTTAAGTCGAGCAAAAAAATGTTCTGTTTTTTGAAAATTCCTTGAATAATATACAGCTATAAATCCTGTAAATAAACCCAATAAAATATAATAGGGAATGTTATGATAATTAAAAGATTCTTTCTGATTAAATGACAGTAAAATAGATTCATCTAGTGTTATTGCAGAAACCAATGCGCCAGTTGCAGCTGCAATCATAATAGGAGTAAAGGCAGAAATACTTACATCTATTAGTAATACTTCAATAGCAAATAAAACTCCAGCGATTGGAGCATTAAAAGCGGCTGCAATTCCAGCGGCAACACCACAACCAATCAATAAAGTTCTGTCTTTATAGCTAAGTTTGTATTTCTGTGCATAATTTGAGCCAAATGCAGCACCAGTAATTACAATTGGGCTTTCTAAACCGGCAGAACCACCTAATCCTACAGTTAAAGAACTTGTAATAATTTGAGCGTACATTTGTTTTTTCGGAATAATACTCGCTTTTTTAGCAACAGCATACAAAATTTGAGACGTTCCTTTTTCGATTGTTCCTCCAAGAAATTTTTTGACAATAAAAACGGTCAATAATATACCAATAATTGGAAGTAAACTATTAATAAAACTTAATTTTAAAATAGCATTGATTGAAGTTGCAAACGAAAAAACCCAGTGTGCAAATGTTTTTAAAATAATTACTGCAAATGAAGCCGAAATTCCGACTAAAACACTAGATAAAAATATAAATTGTTTGTTGGTCAGTTTTGTTTGTGACCAGACAATTAGGCTTTCAATTTTGAAAATAAATTTTTCGAACATTTTGTTTTGAGGAAAGTGCTAATTTACTATTTATTAAATACTAAGTGCTACTTTTTAAAGCTTCTTTTGCACTAAAAGGATATAAATTTGCTTGAGCAACAAAATTTTTCACTGCATTAGGGTTTGTTTTTCCGTATTCGCGCAAAGCCCAACCAATAGCTTTTTGAATAAAAAATTCTTTAGATTTAGAGTGTTTTATACATTCTGAAAATAAAAGGTCAACATTAGTTTCTTTTTTATAACCCAGTTGATAAATAATTGCAGTTCTATTCAACCACATATTTTCTGAATTTGAAAAACGAGAAATTACTTTTTTGGTTTCAGTAGGAAATTGAAGAAGATATTCGCCTAATAAATTTTTGGCAATACTATCAACGCTATCCCACCAAGAGTGGGTTGTGAGTAATTTTTCAATTAAAATAATATCTTCAATTAAATAATTTTTTTTTAAAGTCTTAATCAATATTTCTATTGCACAATAATGAAATTCTCTTTCGTCTTTTTCATAAAGTGCCAATACAATTGTTCGAGAATTCTCTGTCACTTCATTACGATTTTCTTTCCAAATTTGTTTTAAAAGTAACTTTCTTTTTTCAGCTTTTAAACCCAAAAAAAGGAACTTGTTTTTCATATATTTTTCCATCGGATGTGCCAATAATGGATTGGCATTTTCTTCGAAGGCAAGAGATAATTTTTCAATAAAATTCATAGATCAACAATTTAATAACCAACAGCTTTATCATCACCACGTTTGTCTGCACCACCTTCAAGTTTTTTATTGGGCAATACCAGGATAGCATCAACTTTGCCAATAACAGGTGCGTTTTTTTCTTTAATAAGGTATGATTTTAGTTTTAGATTTTTTAAAATTTCATCTGAAAAACCATTGGGTTCAAAAATAATTTCGTCTGGCAACCATTGATGATGAAAACGAGGCGCATTGACTGCCGCTTGCATTCCCATTTTATATTCAAAAACATTTAGAATCGTTTGTAATACAGAAGTAATAATAGTAGAACCGCCAGGCGAACCTAATACCATAAATAATTTTCCTTTTTTCTCTACAATTGTAGGTGTCATAGAACTCAACATTCGTTTTTGAGGAGCAATACTGTTGGCTTCAGCACCAATTAATCCATAAGAATTTGGCGTACCAGGTTTGGCACTAAAATCGTCCATTTCGTTATTAAAAAAGAAGCCTAATTCGTCTGAATATAATTTAGAACCAAATGCACCATTAAGAGTAGTAGTAACCGAAACTGCATTTCCTTCGGCATCAACAATAGAATAATGTGTCGTTTCATCACTTTCAGAAAAAGTAATATTTCCGTGAGAAACATCAGAAGATAAGGTTGCTTTTTTCCAAT
>JAYTIV010000225.1:0-6363 GCA_043731625.1 Flavobacterium sp.
AAAACAATTACTGATTACAACAAAAACACTTCATATATTCAAACGATTTACTATCCATATGTGTTATACAATCGTGTAGAAAGAGAATTTTTATATACCTTTTCTGGAGGAAAATGGAATAGGCAAGGAGATAATACTGAAAACAAATCTTCTAAAAAAATTACTGTAAATGAACCAGCAATAAATCTAATATTGACTAACTAAACTATAAAAAACCTATATTTGTCGGTTAGAAAATAAAATTTAATGAAAGAAATTAAAAACATAGTACGGTCAAGAGCGCAAGAATCATCTAGCGCTGTAGAAAAACTGTACATCACAATGCGACATTTGTTTAACAGAGGATTCTATAAACCAATGGGAGTTTCAGGAGAAACATTGCGTGAAGCATTATTGTTACTTCGACCAGAAATTTATGGCACCATTGCCGAAGAAAAAGTAGAATTAAGCGGACTTTTGTATGTTATAGAACGTCTTCCGGTAGGCATTGAAGAATGTAGATTTATAAATTTAACTTCTGATGAAGGATATTCGAAATCACATTTTAAAGCCATTGTTCCTCCAAAAAGAAAAAGAAATTGTTATCGTATTGACGAAGAACAAATGAATGTTGAAATCACTCGTGGTCGTTCAGATATTTATGATATTTTAACCCATTTAACATTTATTTTTATTGAATCTCATAAAATAAAAGACCGTGTTTTAATAGATGAAAGTGGAGAAGTTACGCGTGATTGGCAAAAATTAGAATATGCTGTTTTGCAAAATAAAAAACTGACTCAAATCGATAAAGAAAAAGCCATTTCGCATACCGCTAATATTTTGGGCAGAACTTTTGCAGAAGTATTAGATATTTATGATGCTTTTGGTACAACAGAAAAACCAGATCGTTTTCTTCATGTTATTTATTGGTTAGGGAAACTTGCAATTGAAGAAATTGTCGATAATAATAAACGAACAATTACGTTTAGTCCTATATTAAGAGAACGATTAGGACATCATATTCACGGTGAAATATGGGCAAACAATATCAAAGAAGTTTTACAACAAAACCAACTTCTAGAAAGACCTATTCATATCATTAGTGCCAATATGCACAGTGTAATGAATTCTGTATTTGCAACCCATGTTTTAAAAACAAAATATAAAGATCAAACCGATTTCTTTATTTATGAAGAATTGAGTAAATCTGGCGCTCACGATTTGAGAAATAAAGTCGAAGATTTTGCAAAGCAATATGGTATGATATCAATTCCAGACACATCAGGAACAAATATTGATGTACAAATTTTTGATACAGCCAAAATCGATTTAAAAAAATCAGCATTTCCATCAGCAAAGCTAGCAGAAGCAAAACCTGTTATTATAGTAATGGATTATGCTTTTGGAGAACAAGCATACGAAACGATTGATGAGTTATTAAAGCCATATCAAGAAACAAAATTCAAAAAAGTTTTTTTAAATGTTGAATCGGTTTCAATAATGGGTAAGGCAGGAATCCTTCAAGGAGGAAAAGGAGATATTATGATTCCGTCTTCTCATATAAATGAAGGTACAGGAGATAATTATCCGTTTGAAAACGAATTAACTGTAGC
Source organism: Flavobacterium sp. (assembly GCA_043731625.1). Taxonomy (GTDB): domain Bacteria; phylum Bacteroidota; class Bacteroidia; order Flavobacteriales; family Flavobacteriaceae; genus Flavobacterium. The sequence goes on from JAYTIV010000225.1 coordinate 1,596, forward strand.
TATGTTAGAAGGAAATGACATACCTGTTTTTGCCGGACCAATGGTAACTGTTTTGGGAACTTCTTTGCAAAATAAAGATTTATTAAAGTTTTTTCACGACTCAACTTGGGGAGTAATAGGACTAGAAATGGAAGGCGCATATTATCAAAAAGCGATTCAATCTGCATCAAAAATTAGAAAAAGCATCAATCCTAATGTGAAAGTGAGATATGCCTACTATGCTTCTGATAATCCATTAGAAACAGGGAGTACATTGGCATCAGGAGGATTAGGAACCACAGGTGTAAAACCAACTTATCTTATTACCATAAAAATTTTAGAACAAATATTTAATATAAAATAACATTTTTATAATGAGCACAAACTCACAAAACAATTCTGAAAATCAAGAACTAGATTTGTCATTGATTTCTAAAAAAATTGGAAACTTTTTTCAAGGAATCAATAAATTTATTTTTAATTGTATTCAATTTGCTTTAAAGAACATTATAGTAATAAGTGTACTTTTTATTATAGGTGTCGGTTTGGGTCTTTTTTTAGACACAACTAATAAAACGTATGATCATCAAATAATCGTGCAACCAAATTTTGGGAGCACAGATTATTTGTATTCAAAAATAGATTTATTGAACTCTAAAATAAAAGAAAACGATACGGTTTTCTTACAAAAAATAGGAATTTTAGACCCAAGTAAGCTTTCAAAAATTGAAATCAAACCTATAGTTGATGTTTATAAATTTATTGCTACAGACGAAAAGAATTTTGATTTATTAAAATTAATGGCAGAAGATAGCGATATAAAAAAAATCTTAGAGGAAAATGCTACAAGCAAAAACTACCCATATCATTTAATTTCATTTTCTACAAAAAGTTTTACTACTGGTAAAAAAACTGTAGAACCAATTTTGAATTATTTAAATTCTAGTTTATATTATTCTCAAATACAAAAAGAGTATATCAATAATGTAATTCTAAAAATGAAAGCCAACGATGTGGTTATTGCGCAAATAGATGGTTTTTTAAACAGTTTTTCAAATAAAGTAAATGGTAATTCTCCGAGTGATAAATTGGTGTATTATAACGAAAACACACAATTAAACGATGTTATAAAAACAAAAGACAATTTAATAAAAGAACAAGGAAACCATAGGATAGAACTTGTAGCTCTTGATAAAATTGTAAAAGAAAATAGTACAACAATAAACATTGAAAATAAAAAAGCAGTCAACGGAAAAATGAAATTAATTTTGCCAATCTTATTTATTTTACTTTTTGTTGCAATCAAATTTTTTATTAGTTTTTATAAAAAACAAGCACAATTAAGCAACCAATAAATTTTAAATTATCCAAAAATGAAAGGAATAATTTTAGCTGGAGGTTCAGGTACAAGATTGCATCCTCTTACATTAGCAGTTAGTAAACAGTTAATGCCAATTTATGACAAACCGATGATTTACTATCCATTATCAACATTGATATGGTCTGGAATCAGAGAAATATTAATAATCTCTACACCTCATGATTTACCATTATTTGAACAATTATTAGGTGACGGAAAAAAATTAGGCTGTCGTTTTGAATATGAAGTACAAGAAAACCCAAACGGATTGGCAGAAGCCTTTATTATCGGAAAAGATTTTATCGGTAATGATAAAGTTGCGCTAGTATTAGGTGATAATATTTTTTACGGAACAGGATTATCAGATTTATTGTTAGCCAATAATAATCCTGACGGAGGTATAATATATGCATACCATGTTCAAGATCCAGAAAGATATGGTGTTGTAGATTTTGACGCAAACGGAAATGTACTTTCAATAGAAGAAAAACCAGAAACACCAAAATCTAATTATGCCGTTCCTGGAATTTATTTTTATGATAACGATGTTGTAGAAATAGCAGCCAATATTAAGCCTAGTCATCGAGGCGAACTAGAAATCACCGATATTAACAAAGAATATCTAAAACGCGGAAAACTAAAAGTAAGTATTTTAGATAGAGGAACAGCCTGGTTAGATACAGGTACTTTTAATTCATTAATGCAAGCGGGACAATTTGTTCAAGTTATTGAAGAACGCCAAGGTTTAAAAATTGGTTCAATTGAAGAAGCAGCTTTTAAAATGGGATTTATAGATGCTGAACAATTAAAAGTTTTAGCACAACCTTTACTCAAAAGCGGTTACGGAACTCATTTGTTAAGCATTATATAATTCGATGAATTTTATACCTACAAAACTCGAAGGATGTTATATAATTGAACCCAAAATCATCAATGATGATAGAGGTTATTTTATGGAAAGTTTTAATGAAATTACTTTTCAAAACGGAGTAGGAGCAAAGGTGCATTTTGTACAAGACAATCAATCCTTTTCCTCTAAAGGAGTTTTGAGAGGATTACATTATCAAACTGGAGAACACGCTCAAGCAAAATTAGTTAGAGTATTATCTGGAGAAGTTCTAGATATTGCAGTAGATATTAGACCCAATTCTAAAACTTTTGGTGAATATGTTTCAGTATTACTATCGGGTTCAAATCAAAAACAAATATTTGTACCAAGAGGTTTTGCCCATGGTTTTTTAGTTTTGAGTGATAAAGCCTCTTTTTTTTATAAATGCGACAATTTTTATAATAAAGAATCTGAAGGAGGTATTATTTATAATGACAAAACGCTAAATATAGATTGGAATTTATCTCAAGAAGAGCTAATCATTTCAGAAAAAGATAAAGTGCAACCAACTTTAGAATTAGCAAAAAAAATATGGTAGTTTTAGTTACAGGAGCAAATGGTCAATTAGGTGAAGCAATACAATATGTGTCAAATCAATATTTGAATCATTCTAACAAAGAAACCAACCTGCTTCAATTTTATTTTTATTCATCTTCAGAATTAGATATTACCAATAAACAATCTATAGAAAAGGTTTTTTTGAACTTAAAACCAAATTTTTGTATTAACGCAGCTGCATATACTGCAGTTGATAAAGCAGAATCAGATCAAGAAAAAGCGCATGAAGTAAATGTAATTGGAGCAAAAAACATTGCCGAGGTATGTGAAAATTATAATACTACTTTAATTCATGTTTCGACTGATTTTGTTTTTGACGGTAATAAGAAAACACCATATAATGAAAAAGATATCACAAACCCAAAAGGAATTTATGGAGTTACAAAACGTGACGGAGAATTAGAAATAATCAAATCTTTAAAGCAGTTTTTTATTATCAGAACTTCTTGGTTGTTTTCTTCTTTTGGAAACAATTTTATGAAAACGATGTTAAGGTTGTCAAAAGAGCGAAACTCTTTAAGTATTGTAAATGATCAAATAGGAACTCCAACAAATGCAATAGACTTAGCAGAAGTTATTATTAAAGTAATCCAAAGTCAAAGTAAATCGTATGGTATTTATCATTTTAGTAATGAAGGATATTGTAGTTGGTTTGATTTTGCAAAAAAAATTTTTGAGTTCAACAACATTGAAATTGACATAAAACCCATTCCTTCTGCTGATTTTCCCACACCTGCAGAAAGACCAAAATACAGTGTTTTAGATAAATCAAAAATAAAAAAAGAATTTAATATCAAGATTAGATCTTGGCAAGATTCAATAGAAATACAATAAAAAAGGAGGCTTAAATTGCCTCCTTTTTAGTTAATATCTTTTAACCAGTTTTATGGTTTGAACTTTATCCTTAGAATAAAGTTTAAGGAAATATATTCCAACAGGTATATCTCTAAATTCAATTTCAGAATTATTTAATTTGCCAGCGTCAATTAATTTTCCTTCTGCTGCATACATTTTATATGAAACATGATCAAGTATACCAGAAATATGAACCACATCAATAAATGGATTTGGATAAGCACCAAAACCTAAATAGGTGTTTTCATTTATATTTAAAGAAGGATCAACTGTAATAACCATATCAAAAGAAACAGATCCGCCAGAATTATATCCTGTAATAGTATAGGTAGCAATAGAAGTAACTGTTGTTGGTGTTCCAGAAATCATACCTGTTTCAGTATCTAATATTAAACCATCTGGTAAATTCGGACTAACACTATAACTTATAATTGTTCCACCATATGTTGGAAATAATTCTTGTATAGTTGTACCAACATTATACATATTTGGAGAAGTATAAACTAATGCTGAAGGAGGATTATCATTAACTGTTATTACTATTTCAAAAGAAGTTGACCCTCCAGAATTTGAAGCTATGACAGTATATGTAGTAGTTTCTGTGATTACAGTTGGAATTCCGGAAATAACACCAGTTATAGAATTCAATACTAAACCTGCTGGTAAATTTGGGATAATTGAAAAATTAATAACACTACCACCAGAAACCGTTGGAATTAAGTCTGTTACTAAAGTATTTACAGAATAAACATTTGGAGTTATATATGACAAATCAAAAGGAGGAATATCATTCACCGTAATCACAACATCAAAAGTAGTCGAACCACCAGTACTATTTGCAGTTACTGTATAAGCGCCAATAGTCGCCAAAACAGTTGGCGTTCCAGAAATAACACCTGTAATTGTATTAAATAAAAGTCCAGTTGGCAAACTAGGCGAAATACTATAAGAAGTAACTACACCAGCAATAGTTGGCACTAAATTCATTACCGAAGAATTCACAGTAAACACATTCGGAGACAAATACGTCAACGAATCAGGCGCAGAATCATTCACCGTAATCACCACACCAAAAGTAGTCGAACCACCAGAATTGTTAGCGGTAACAGTATATGTTGCAGTTGCAG
>JAYTIV010000226.1:0-16323 GCA_043731625.1 Flavobacterium sp.
TTTTTAGAAACAATTCAAAATGATAAATTCTTATGCGATAATACTATAAGCCCATATTTAAATGGATTATTTAATGAGGTTTTGTCAAGAAACAATATAGATTCAAAAGGGTATAAAATACTTTTGTCTAAAGATTCAGAAGTAAATGCTGCCAATCTTGGAAACGGAATAGTGGTTTTAAACTATGGATTATTTTTAGATGTTGAAAACGAAGACGAACTTGTTTTTGTTATTTCTCATGAAATTGGACATCAATATCTAAATCATGTAAAAAAAGAAATAGAAAATTTTGCAAAAATCTCTACTTCAAAAGAGGTTTTGTTGAAGACAAAAGAAATACGAAATCAAAAATATTTAAAATCAACAAGTGCAATTAATCTACTTAAAAGTATAAGTTATCAAAATTACAATAAACGCAGAAAAAAAGAAATTGAGGCAGATTCTCTAGGTTTTATATTTTATAAAAAAACATCAAGAAATCAAAATTCTGCAATATCACTTTTAGAAAAATTGAACAATTCAGATTTAGAGATTGATTCTTTAACGATTAACGATTATAAAACAATTTTTGAAAAAGACAATTTTAAAATTAAAGAAAAATATTTTCAACAGGAAGAGTCTATTTTTAGAAAATATGATGATGAAAAACGTTTTCAAATAGATTCATTAAAATCACATCCAGATTGTAAAACTAGAATTGTTTTATTAAAAAATTTTTTAGAAAATAAAACATCAATCAAGACATCAGAAACAAATCTGTTTAATAATTTTAAAAAAAACAGTATAAATCAAAATTTATTTAATTTATACTCTGATAAAAAATACGGTTTATCACTTTATGAATGTTTAAAATTATATAAACTAGATATTAATAATGATTTCTACAAACGAATTATTTATCTAAATCTTATTAAAATATATAATTCAAGAAAGGATTATACGATAAATAGATATGTAGAAAGCATTGATAATAAACACAATACAAACAGTCAAAATAGATTCATTAGTTTTATAAACAATATTAAAACAGATGATTTTCAAATCCTTATTAACAACTTTAAAGCCTAACCAAATGAAAACAAAACTAATATTGCTATCCATCCTTACTTTTATATCAGTAAATGCACAAATAACAAATTTACAAAAACTATCCAAGGGTGTGTTTTATGATAGTGACGTTATAAAAGATGCAAACAATAATATTAAAGGCTATTTCTTATTGTTTGAAACCGATAAAGTCGCTAAAGAAACAGTAGAACTTGAATATGTTATTTTAGATGAAAATCTAACAAAGGTTACAAATGGATTTATAACTGAGATGAAATTTGAATCTTTTTTAATAGATGCAAAAAAAATCAATATAGAGGTTACATTGTACAAGAACATTCTATTATTAAGATTGTCAGATGATTTTGGTGGACCACAAGGATTTATAAGATACAGAACTTTAGATTTAACTACAAACAAACTAAGTAATAACTTTTTGTTTAACAAAGACGTTTTTAATTTTAGCCCAACATTTGATAGAAAATTAAAAAATTATGAATATACTTCTAGTGATATTGTTAGTTATTATAAAGAAATTGGTTTAGTTGTTAATAAAATTAGCGAATACAAGAAAGATAATAGTGATGAAAGTTATTTTGCACATTATGATGATAACTATAATCTTTTATGGAAATATAATTACGTTGCAAATACCAAGAGAAGTAATTTTAAAATTTGTAACTATTTAAATTCCGATAAGGACATTATTGTTTTTCAAAATCAATTTTATGAAAACTATTATACAATAAATAAAAAATCAATAACCATTTTAGATGCAAAAAAAGGGAAGTTAATCAACGAGGTATTGCTTCCAGAAATGGATTTGTATTCTTATAGAATAATTAATTGTATTTTTAAATATAACGAAATTCAGATTGTTGGTAATTATTCAAAAAAAAATAAAAAAGGATATGTTGAAGACCTTGAAAACATAGGAATATTTAATTTTAATTTTGAAAGAAACACAGGTAAAATAATAAGTAGTAATTACTTAAAATGGGAAAATGCAAGTTCTAAATTAGCAATTAATAAAAAAGGGTTGGTCAAAGACGAAGGATATCTTTATATACATGATATAATTCCTTTGAATGATGACAAATTAATAGCTGTGTGTGAAACATTCTATCAATCTCCAGTGGCTACAAACAACATCTATTTTCTAGAATTATCAAAAGACTTTAAAATAAATCAAGTATTTGAAGTTGAAAAATTCAGAAATAAATTCCCAAAAACAAATTTATATTCAAGTTCAATAAAAGAATATGGGATGTTTGATTTTATGGATTATCAAAACATGGGTGATGATGAATTTCTCTTTTATTTTAATGATAATGAAAAAAACTCCAAAAACAGAAAGAACAGCACATTATTCGGTGTGGTTTCATATGTTGACGGAAAATTTCAAAAACAAATACTTAATCTAAAAACAGAAACAAGTACTATAAAAGCTTATCCTGCCAAAAAAGGATATCTTATGCTTGTTGAAGATTTCGATACAAAAGACAAACCAAATGAATTTAGATTAGAAAAAATTAATTATTAAATTTATACAAAAAGTAGTTATAAATGGTTTTTGCGTATCACTTAGATTATAATTCTAGATAGCACTTATGAATCTATAGAAAAAGAACAAGCAAAAAGAGGAACTTTGTAATTAAAAAGTTAAAATTTTTAAGAATATCGCAAAATACAACGTTGTAGTAATTACATTTCTGATAAAAATGTGTTAAAGTTGAATTTTCATTAAAAATTAATCAAAAACCAACATATCTTTGTACCACAAAACATAAGGAGTGGTTTCCTGAAGTTTTATATAAGTTTTCATAATTTATAGTTTTTTGGTTGGTTAATAGCATAAATACCCGGTCATTTTTTTGACTGGGTTTTTTTGTTTTAATACATTTGGAACAGAAATTGCGTTACTATAGTAAATCAATTCAATTATTCAAGAATGAAAAAAATTATAATAGGTTTATTGGTCATTTCAACTTTAGGTTTCAGTTCTCAAAAAGAGAGAGCATTTGAAACTGGTGAATGGTTTAAATTCAGAATACATTACGGTCTTATCAATGCAGGTTATGCCACTTTAGAACTCAAAGAAGCCGTTATAAATAATAAAAAAGTCCATCATACAATTGGTAGAGGATACACTACTGGTATGTCTCGTTTTTTCTTTAAAGTTGATGATTTATACGAAAGCTATTTTGATAAAGAAACAGGAAAACCCTACCAATTTGTCAGAAAAATTGACGAAGGTGGATATAAAAAAAATCAAGAAGGTTTTTTTAATCAAGAAACCAACAGAATATTGGTTAAAGATTATAAAAACAAAAGAGAAGACACTTTTTTATTTGCTGACAATACTCAGGATATTATGTCTACTTTTTATTATTTAAGAAATCATCCCAATATTGATAAATTAAAAGTAGGTGAATCAGTATCAATAGATATGTTTTTTGACAACGAATCTACAAAGTTTAAGTTAAAATTTATCGGAAATGAAGATATAGAGACTAAATTTGGTATCGTTCCTGCCATGATTTTTAGACCTTTAGTACAATCAGGTAGAGTTTTTAAAGAAGAAGAAAGTCTAACCGTTTGGATATCTGATGATGATAATAAAATTCCGCTTAGAATTAAAGCAAACCTTGCTGTAGGTTCTATAAAAGCAGATTTAGACGGATTTAAAGGATTAAAATATTCCTTTAAAATAAAAGTAAAACCATAATGGAGATAACAAATACAACCAAAGAAGTTCTTCAAGAACTCGATGATAAATTCAAAGCAATCAATCAAAAAACAGACACACATCTTGAAGGATTGCTATGGTCTAAACCCATAACATACTGGGATTATATACAAACCGATGTTCTGCTTAACCTGCAAACACAAAGAACAACATTACCAGACGAAATGGTTTTTATTATGTACCACCAAGTCAATGAATTGTTGTTTAAAATGATTTTGTGGGAAATCAAACAAATTGCTACTCACAACAAACCACAAACCGAATTTTTTACCGAAAGGTTAATGAGAATAAGTCGTTATTTTGATATGCTTACTACTTCATTTGACATAATGGGTGACGGAATGGAAGTGGAGCAATATATGAAATTCAGAAACACATTAACACCAGCAAGTGGTTTTCAGAGCGCACAATATAGATTAATAGAATTTGCTTCTACCGATTTAATAAATCTTATAGATTATAGATTTAGAGCAACAATAGATAGAAACACACCCTACGAACATGCTTTCGAACATTTGTATTGGCAAGCAGCAGGAAAAGACCACCAAACTGGAGAAAAATCGTTTCTTATATTAGAATTTGAAAGAAAATACAAAGAAATGTTTTTGCGAGAAATGGAAACCTACAACACCATCAATATCTGGCAAAAATTCAAACAATTACCAGATGTAGATCAAAAAAACCCAGAGTTAATCAAAGCCATGCGTCATTATGACCATACTGTAAATATTACATGGGTAATGGGACATTTGAATGCAGCCAGAAAATATATTGATAGTGGTCAAGGTTCAGGAGAAGCAACAGGCGGAAGTGACTGGAAAAAATATATGCACCCAAAATACCAACGCAGAATCTTTTTTCCAGAATTATGGAGCGAAGAAGAATTAAAAAATTGGGGAGAAGAAAAATAAAATAAATGCCAAAAAAGTAACTTTTGAATAAATTAGCAACATTTATAATTATCCTTTTTTCATTAATTTCTTGTAATAAATCCGAAAATGATTTAGTAATAGTTGAAGACAAACCACAACCAATTATTGAAAAATTCGGATTTAAATACAACGATTTTAATGTGAAAAATGACACCATTAGAAAAGGAGATACATTTGGCACTATACTCGACAATCAAAATTTGGGAGACAAACTCGTTTATGACATAATAGCAAAAGTAAAAGACACTTTTGATGTTAGAATCATGTGCATCAAAAAACCGTATACACTCTTTAGAAGCAAAGACAGATTCAAAAAACTACTTGCCTTTGTCTATCAAGCAGACAGAGGAAGTTATTATGTAGTTGATTTAAGAGATTCGGTACAGGTTTCAAAAAAAATACGTCCAGTTTCAATCAAAACCAGAACAATCGCAGGAACACTAGACGGTTCATTATCTCAAGCATTAAACAAAGAAGGAGTTGAAGGATCATTAGCAAAAAAATTAACCAAAGTATATTCTTGGTCTATTGACTTTTTTAAACTCAAAAGAGGAGATAAATTTGGTATCACTTTTACCGAAAGATATATAGATGATACTATTTATGATGGTGTTGATAGCCTAAAAGCAGCATTTTTTGAATACAAAGGCAAATATATTTATGCATTTCCGTTTGCCCAAAACGAAGGTTCAAATAAATTCGATTATTATGATGAAGAAGGAAAAGCTTTAAAGAATTTTTTCCTAAAAGCACCTTTAAAATTTGTCAATATTACTTCACATTATACCCAAAACCGTTTTCATCCTGTGCAATTAATCTGGAAAGCCCACAAAGGCACCGATTATGCAGCACCAACAGGAACACCAATTATGACAACCGCTTCAGGAATTGTAGAACAAACAGGTTTTACAGCCGGTAACGGAAATTTTGTAAAAGTAAAACACGACAAAACCTATTCAACACAATACCTACATATGTCAAAAATTATTGCCCGACGAGGACAACACGTCAATCAAGGCGATATTATAGGCAAAGTAGGAAGCACAGGACTAGCAACCGGACCACATGTATGTTATCGTTTCTGGAAAAATGGAGAACAAGTAGATGCACTTCGACTCAAACTCCCAAATTCAAAACCTATGGACAAAAGAAATCTACCACGATTTATGAAATACATGAAACCGCTCAAACGAGAATTAGACAGTATTTCAAATCTAAAATTAAAAAAATAAATTTTTTGAAGCAATCTCCAGCTTTACATTACAACTTTTTGTCAAAACAATTTGTTTTCAATAGCCCAAAAGGAGCTTCCTTTGGTCGCTCTTTTGGTCCAGAAAACAATATTGTTTTATCCTGCAAAGTTTCCATTGCAATCTGGGCTAATTGCCAAAATAGATAAATACAAACACAAGTAAAATCCAAAATCGATTAAATTACCTCACAATCATTTTATATGTTTTCGACAGACTTTCATTGAAAACCTTTACAAAATATACACCAGAAGCTAATGTTGTTGCTATTGTGATTGTGTTTTTATTTTGAATTGAAGTATTATTTTTACTAAAAACATTTCTTCCTTGATTATCATAGATTTTCAATTCTAAATTTTCTATACCACTAAAGTTACCTTGAAGATTAAAGTTTCCTTTGTTTGGGTTTGGGTATAAAGTTGTGTTTTCTAATTGATTGGTAGTAGTTGAAAGTGCATTTGGCTCAAAATGGGCAATAAAAATATTGGTAGGGTAATCTGCAATGTTTGCAGTATCAATTATAGTAAAATTTGGTTGTAAACAATCAGATGTTGTCATGCCTGCCGTACTACTAGTTGATCCAACTAAATAAAAATTTCTTAAATAAGGATGAATTATTAAATCAAATTCATTTGAATTACCGTTATAATAACTTCCCCAAATTTTGTTACCATTTACATCAAATTTTGAGATATAACCACTATTACTATCTGCAAAACCAGATTGATAAGCTCCTTCGGTAGCAATATTTGAATGTAATACTGTAGAGCCACTCAAATAAATATTACCTGTAGTATCAAGACTTATATTTGCAGAATAACTATTTCCTCCATTTACCGCAAATCCTGTATTTGTTCCGTTATAAGTACCCCAATTTCGTGTGCTATTTGGGTTGAATTGAACTAAAAAAGGAGCGGCTTCATTTAATGTCGTTTCTTGAAATGCTCCAGAAGTTGTAATAATTGAATTGTTAGTATAACTTTGTCCAGAAATATAGACCTTATCTTGAAAAGTTTTTACAGAATTTGAGTTTACAATACTAAATCCTCCATAATAGGTGCCCCAAATACGTTGCCCACTACTGCTAAATTTAGACAAAAAAGAGTCAATACAATTTGAAGGTAGCGGTTGGTAGCCATTTGAAGTACCACAATAGGAATTGGGCGAATGATTAATTGAACAATCAACACTTTTTCCTCTTATATATAGTTCATTTTCTGTAGCACTTATTCCTGTAATATAGTTACCGTCTACATTAAAATAGGTTGCCCAAATTCTATTACCTGTATCATCAAATTTTGAAATTATTTGATTCGATTCTCCTCTTATTGGTTGAAATGATCCTGAAGTACCAAGGTTTTCACTATTTGAATAGCCTGCGATATAAAAATTATCGCTTTTATCGTGAGTTATAAAAACTCTCTTATTTGTAGAATCAAAAAAACTTGCTCCTCCAAAATTCCGTTCACTGTCTTCTGCATTACCACCATAATAGGTGCTCCATAATAAAGACCCATTAGGAGAAAAACTAGAAATAAAAAAATCTGTATTTCCAGCAAGATTTGATTGAAAAGCTCCTGCTGTAGCTATATTAATTAAACTATCAGTACAACCTACTAAATAGATATTGTCGTTACTGTCTATGTCTATTCCTGAAATAACATCCACACCTTCTCCTCCAAAATAACTAGCCCAAGTGAGTTGTCCAAGATTATTGAATTTGGCAATAAAACCATCTAATTCACCACCACCATAATTGGGTTGATGAGTATTTGGAGTAGAATAAATGGGTGTAGCAAGATTTCTATTTGCTATAGTGCCTACAATATAAAGATTACCTTGGCTATCTACTTTAGAATCTTGAAGACTAAAACGTTCGTCTCCAAAATAAGTACCCCAACTGCGGATATAGTTAAAATCTTGAGCATTTAAAGACAAACTGCATAATAACAAAAAAAGTAATAGTTTCATAACCAAAAAATTGAGTACAACTATTAGCTAAATACTAATAGTCGTACTGATTAACTATTTATTGAACTGTAATGGTGTATATTGGCGCGCCAGTTGCACCTGTTAGAGTATAACTTACAGTCCAACCATTGCTTGTAAGTGTTTGAGGGTATCCAGAACCAATAATACCAATTGTTTTAGTTGTGCCATTATTAGTTATTTGTACCCAATCAAATACTTGTACCGTACCACTAGCAATTCCAGCTGCACCAGCTGTCAAAGTTGTGGGTAATGCAGTGCTTGATGCAGTGCGATCCCACTGAGGTAAAACAGGTGTGCTAGCTGGAGTCGATACATAAGGAAATCTTAATAGATTTAGACCAGTAGTATTTTGTAAAATAAAAGTTGCAAAAGGTGCAACAGAAAACACACCGCTAGGTTTACTACTAAATTGAGGATAAAGTCCGCCAGCAATAGAAGTTGTGATAACTGGAATTTGTATTGTGTTTGAGGTCAAATTGATAATTCTAAATGTTTTTTGAGCTTGTAGTTGGGTTACACAAACTAGTAAGACTATATAAAGTAAATTTTTCATTTTTGTATTTTTTATAATTAAAGATCAGTAAAGACGATTACGTCTTCATAATTAGTTGATGTTGTATAAACACGTTCATAATCTACTTGCCAAGTAGTGGTTTGAAAATGGTAACTCATAACTGGACCAGTAGGAGGTATAGGGATTGTAAAACTACCACCAATACCACCACCATCTATTGTCCCAACATTATATGAGATAGAACCTAAAACTTGAGTATTTCCTGCGGTGGTGTTCCAAAGAGTCAAACCTGTAGAAATGGTTGGCGCACCTGCTGCGGGATATTTCGTCCAATTAAAACTTGTTGAGTTATATACCGTTGGTGTAATAACGGGTGAATAAAAAGGAAATTTAGTAGTACTTCCCAAATTTTCTAAAATCGCAGATTCTAAAGGATATAAACCTACAGAATATCCAGTGTAATATGGGAAAGTTAAAGTTGTTGGTTTTGTACGAACATTATAAATTTTCAAAGGGAAACTTGAAAAATTATAAATAGATACTTTTTTTTGAGAATAACCAAGTAAACCAAAAAGGAAGAAGGTTAAAAGAAGTATTTTCTTCATCTTATTTGATTTTTTTGATTATACTTTTCTTGTAGTTTTTTAGAGTATTGTTCCAAAGTAAACATAATTAGTGCATCATCTGAAATCTTAATCTTGCTTTCGATGTCATTTTTATTAACACCAATCTCAGTTAGTAATTCTAAACATTGATTTTTAATTACATCAATCGATTGATTGTTTAAAGTACTAATCCCATTCTCATTTCGAGATTGGAACCAAACTTTTAAAGAACTTTCAAAGCTCAACATTTTTTCAGTTTTCAAAACTGCATTTTCAGTTTTTGACTGAATTTCTTCCGCACCATCATTAGTTGTACTGCAAGATGTAGTTGTACTACAGACATAAATCAGAAAGGTAGCGCAAAACAAAATTTGTTTTTTCATAATAAATAAGATTTTGGTGTTAATAATCTCATAAAGTTATGTGTTAAATTTAATAAAAAAGAAGAATAATTTATAATTTATAATTTATAATTTATAATTTATAAAAACCTGATAATCAATAATTTAAAAAAATAATTTATTTTAATTCTAAATAAAACAGTAAAAAATATTATTTAATTGCCTGAAATTATGTGATTTACAATTTTTAAAAAAAGTAATTCAGAATATATATAGTATTACAACAAAAATACTCCAATGTTCAAAACTTGTTTTTAGATTAATATTGATGATTTTTTTAAAAAGTCGTGTATATAAACTATTTTTACCAAAAATCTAAAAAAACTAACAAAGATAATGGCGTTACAATCTATAAACCCTACTAAAACAGCTGCTTGGAGAAAACTTGAAAACCATTTTCAAGAAATGCAAAAAGTTTCTATCAAAGAAATGTTTGCAAATGATAACCAAAGAGCCGAAAAATTACACATCAAGTGGAATGACTTTCTTGTAGACTATTCCAAAAACCGCATCAATCAAGAAACAATGCAGTTATTACTAGAATTGGCAAACGAAGTAAAATTAAAAGAGGCAATTTCTAGTTATTTTGATGGCGAAAACATCAATCAAACCGAAAATAGAGCAGTGCTTCACACCGCATTAAGAGCTCCAGAAAACACCACAATAAATGTTGAAGGGCAAAATATTATTCCAGAGATTTTTGATGTAAAAAACAAAATCAAAACCTTTACAAATCAAGTAATAAATGGCAAACAAAAAGGGTATACTGGAAAACCATTTACAGACATAGTCAACATAGGAATTGGAGGTTCAGACATAGGACCAGCAATGGTTGTAGAAGCATTACAGTTCTACAAAAACCATCTAAATTTGCATTTTGTTTCCAATGTTGATGGAGATCACGTTAATGAAATTATCAAAAAACTAAACCCAGAAACGACATTATTTGTAATCGTTTCAAAAACCTTTACCACACAAGAAACACTAACCAATTCAGAAACTATAAGAAAATGGTTTTTGCAATCTGCCAAACAAGAAGATGTTGCCAAACATTTTGTGGCGGTTTCTACCAATATCAAAAATGTTACCCAATTTGGTATCAATGAAAGCAACATTTTCCCAATGTGGGATTGGGTTGGAGGACGATTTTCATTATGGTCTGCTGTAGGTTTATCTATAAGTTTGTCTGTAGGTTTTGACAATTTCGAAAGTTTATTGAAAGGTGCAAACCAAATGGATAACCATTTCAAAACAACAAATTTTGAAAGTAATATTCCAGTAGTTCTGGCCTTATTGAGTGTTTGGTACAATAACTTTTTTGGAGCCGAAAGCGAAGCCTTAATTCCATATACACAATACTTACAAAAACTTGCGCCATATTTACAGCAAGGAATTATGGAAAGCAACGGAAAAAGTGTAGGACGTGACGGCAAACCAGTTAATTATCAAACGGGAACTATCATTTGGGGAGAACCTGGCACCAATTCTCAACACGCATTTTTTCAATTAATTCATCAAGGAACCAAATTAATTCCTACAGATTTTATTGGGTTTGTACAACCATTATATGGCGACCAAGATCATCATAATAAATTAATGTCAAACTTTTTTGCACAAACCGAAGCGTTACTAAATGGTAAAACCGAAACGCAAGTGCAAGACGAGTTTAACAAACAAGGATTGGAAACAGATAAAGCAGCATTTTTATTGCCATTTAAAGTTTTTGAAGGCAACAAACCTACAAACACTTTGTTAATTCAAAAACTCACGCCAGAAACATTAGGGTCTTTAGTTGCATTATACGAACACAAAATTTTCGTGCAAGGAATTATCTGGAATATTTTTAGCTATGACCAATGGGGAGTTGAATTAGGAAAACAATTGGCAAATTCTATTCTTGACGAAATCAATACAAAAACAGCACAAAAACACGACTCCTCTACAGAAATGTTGTTGAATTATTTTTTGAAAGCAAAATAATAATCAATCTAAATAGTACAAAACCATAAAAAAAGTTCTATTTTTTTATGGTTTTTTTGTTATATTTGAAATTCTAAAATTTAAACTATGTTGTATACATTTATTCAAAAATTTCATTCTGGTTGGGCATATTTGGCATTATTATTATTAGTTGTTGCTGTTGTTAATGCTATAATTGGTATGAACTCTAACAAAGAATTTACTCCAAAAGACAGAAAAATTTCATTATTCGGATTGATAGCAACACATATTCAATTAGTAATCGGATTGGTGTTATTTTTCGTTTCACCTCTAGGATTGTCTGCTTTCGGGCAAATGAGTGATAAAGCACTTCGATTAACATCTTTAGAACATCCGTTAACAAATGTTATAGCAATTGTACTAATTACAATAGGATGGTCTAAACATAAAAAAGCAATTGAAAGTAAAGCAAAATTCAAAGCAATTGCTTTGTTTTATGGCTTAGGCTTGTTATTGATTTTAAGTAGAATACCATGGTCACTATGGTTTTAAATTCAAAAATAATAAAGTCCTAATAAGGGCTTTTTTTATCTAGGAACGGTTTTTGAGTAACCGTTTTCAATTAAAATTATTTCAAATGAAAAAAATATTAATTCTATTTTTTCTTTTTGCAATTGTTCCATTTGCAAATAGTCAAAACAAGACAAACAAACTAAAAGCACCTTTTGCAAAAGACTCTTTGAAAAAAGATAAATTGGCAATTGTACAACCACCAATTGTTTTTAATGATTCTGTTATCAGTATAAAGAAAGAGAATTTTAAAACTTTTAAAACAAATGCTCACGCTTCCTATTATGCAGATAAATTTAATGGAAGAAAAACAGCAAGTGGGAAAAAATTCGATAATTCTAAATATACTGCAGCCCATAGAAAATTTCCATTTGGCACAAAACTTAGAATTACCAATGAAAATAACGGAAAATTTGTAATTGTAGAAGTTACAGATCGTGGACCATTTATAAAAGGACGAGAAATAGATTTATCTAAAAAAGCCTTTATGGAAATAACATCTAATAAAAATAGCGGAACAGTTACCATAAAAATTGAAGAGGAGATAAAATAATTACCAGCTTCTGTATGGGTTTTTACTCAAATAAGCATTATAATATCGTTCGTCATTTGTCACTTCTTTTCCTAACCATTTTGGTTTTATAAAAGATTCGTTTTCATCTCGAAGTTCAATTTCAGCAATGATTAATCCTTCATTTTCACCAGAGAACACATCAACTTCGTAAGTGTGTTTTCCTGCTTCTATTTCGTATCGGGTTTTTTGAATAACTCCTTTCTCGCAAAGTGCTAATAATGGTTTGGCTTCTAATAAAGATATTTCAGTTTCCCATTCAAAACGTGTGGTTCCAGATTCATTTCCTTTTCCTTTTATGGTTAGAAAACCACTTTCCCCTTTTATTCTTACTCTTACTGTGCGTTCGGGATTAGAATTTAGATAACCTTGAGCAATAGTGTGTTTGGTGTGTGCTTGTTGTATAAAATCTTCTGAAACAACTAGGAATTTTCTTTCTATTTCTACCATTCTCATTACGTATTGAAAAGTTATATTCAAAAGTACTACTATTTTAAAAAACCTTTATGAAACTTGTGAAGTAACTTCCTGAAAGTTTTTTATAAATTTGTAAAGATGTCTGATAATAACTCTAATAGAAAAATAATTCATGTAGATATGGATGCCTTTTATGCATCTGTAGAGCAATTAGACAATCCAGCTTTGAGAGGAAAACCTGTTGCGGTTGGTGGAAGCGAAATTAGAGGCGTAGTTTCGGCAGCAAGTTATGAAGCTAGAAAATTTGGCGTTAGAAGTGCCATTAGTGGCTATTTAGCAAAGAAAAACTGTCCAGAGTTGATATTTGTAAAGCCGCGTTTTGAACGGTATAAAGAGATATCCTATAAAATCAGAAAAATATTTTACGATTACACAGATTTGGTTGAACCACTTTCTTTAGACGAAGCATATCTTGATGTTACCCAAAACAAAAAAGGAAATCCTAGTGCAACACTAATCGCTCAAGAAATTAGAAAACGCATTTTTGATGAATTAGGACTTACAGCATCTGCAGGAATTTCTATTAATAAATTTGTAGCCAAAGTAGCCTCAGATTATAATAAACCCAATGGTCAAAAAACAGTTAATCCTGATGAGGTTTTGTTGTTTTTAGAAGAATTACCTATTCGGAAATTTTATGGTGTTGGTAAAGTTACCACCGAAAAAATGTATCAATTAGGAATTTTCACAGGATTGGATTTAAAAAACAAATCGTTAGAATTTCTAGAAAAACATTTCGGAAAATCGGGCACATACTATTATTATGTGGTACGTGGTATTCATAATAGTGAAGTTAAATCGGAAAGAATTACAAAGTCAGTTGCAGCAGAACATACTTTTAATGAGAATTTATCGTCTGAAATTTTTATGCAAGAAAAACTCGAAATCATCGCAGACGAATTAGAAAGAAGATTAAAAAAATACAACATTGCAGGCAAAACAGTAACTTTAAAAATTAAGTATAGCGATTTTACACAACAAACCAGAAGCAAAACATTGCCTTATTTTATTTCAGACAAAGCATTGATGTATGAAACAGCAAGAGAATTATTGTATCAAGACCGTATGAAAGACTCCGTAAGATTGTTAGGGATATCTTTAAACAATTTAAATACTGAAATAAAGAAAACGGTTGTTGTTCAATTAAAATTTGATTTTTAAGCATAAAAAAACCATCTTTTTAGATGGTTTTTGTTAATTTTTATTGTTGTTAATCTCTACTACTTAATTTAGAAATTAATCGTAAAAACTCAATATACAACCATACTAAAGTAATCATCAATCCCATTGCACCAAACCATTCCATGTATTTTGGCATTTGTTTTTGAGCACCTTTTTCGATTTGATAAAAATCTAAAAATAAATTCATAGAAGCGATTACGATTACAAATACACTTATTCCAATACTCATCCAAGAGTTTCCATAATGTACAGGAACAAAGCTTGTAAACATAGAAAACAACCAAGAAACCAAATAATAAGTTGCAATAGCCAATGTGGCTGCAACTACTATAGATTTGAATTGTTCGGTTACTTTCACAATTTGATATTTATATAAACCTAGACAAACTAGGAAAGTTACAAATGTTGCACTAACTGCTTGAATTACTATTCCTGGATACATTGCTTCAAAAATGGTAGAAATACCTCCAATAAAAAGTCCTTCAAAAATAGCATAACCTGGAGCTAAATAAGTAGAATACTCTGGTTTGAAAGCCGCAATTATTACTAAAATAAAACCAACAATTGCACCACCTAGAGTCAATACGATAGGACTATATCCGCTTGCAGCCAAAGACCAAGTAATAGCAGCACTAGCAACTAATAATATCAACATCAAGAAACTTTTATTGATAGTTCCAGAAATTGTCATTGTATCATTATGATCAATTAAAACAGCATTATGAGTTACATCTGTAGATTCAGCAGATGTTTTGGTAAACGATTTTGTTTTAAAAAAAGGATTATTTGAAGTCATAATTTTGAATTTAAACGTTTATATTTTATTTATTCAATCTCAGAAACACGTAATGTATTAACCATTCCTTTATCACTAACAGGCATTGCCGCTAGATTAATTAAGAAATCACCTTTGTCTACAAAACCTCTATCACGAGCAATTTGATTTACATCGGTAACAGTGTCATCTGTGCTAACAAATTTATCATAATAAAATGATTTTACTCCCCAAAGTAAATTTAATTGTGTTAAAATTCTTCTGTTTGAAGTAAAAACCAGTATATGTGCTTGTGGTCTCCAAGCCGAAATTTGAAAAGCTGTATATCCACTATTTGTTAAGGTACAAATAGCTTTTGCTTTAATTACATTAGCCATTGTTGCCGCATGATGACAAATTGATTTTGTAATAAATCGTTTTGTTCTAACTTGAGGCGTATTTTGTGGAACTTGTATAAGTGGAGAATCTTCGACTGCTTCGATAATCTGAGTCATTTTTTCAATTACTTGAACAGGATAATTTCCGACAGATGTTTCTCCAGAAAGCATTACAGCATCTGCACCATCCATAACCGAGTTGGCAACATCATTTACTTCTGCACGTGTTGGTGTCAAACTAGTTATCATTGTTTCCATCATTTGTGTAGCAACAATTACTGGTATACGAGCTGTTTTGGCTCTATGAATTAATTTTTTTTGAATTAACGGAACCTCATGTGCCGGAATTTCAACACCCAAATCGCCACGAGCAACCATCAAACCATCACAATAAGCAACAATTTTATCGATATTTTCAACCGCTTCTGGTTTTTCTATTTTAGCTATAATTGGAATTTTATAATCAGAATGTTTAGCAATCAAATCTTGCAATTCTTCTAAATCTTTTGGCGTTCTTACAAACGAAAGTGCTATCCAATCTACTTTTTGCTCAATTGCAAAAATGGCATCTTTGATATCTTTCTTAGTCAATGCAGGTAGCGATACTTTTGTATTTGGCAAATTGACTCCTTTTTTTGATTTCAATGGTCCGCCTTGAATAACTTTACATAAAACTTCAGTTTTACCATTGGTTTCAATTGCTTCAAACATTAATTTTCCATCGTCTAATAGAATTTTTTCTCCTGGATTTACATCTCTTGGAAATTCTTTGTAATTCATATAGACTCTTTCTGCTGTTCCTGGAACATCTTCTGAAGTTTGAAAAGTAATTAAATCACCAGGATTTACAATCACATCTTCTTTCATAACTCCTACACGAAGTTTTGGACCTTGCAAATCTCCTAGAATAGCTGTTGTATATCCAAATTCATCATTTAAA
>JAYTIV010000227.1:0-16297 GCA_043731625.1 Flavobacterium sp.
CCTAGTTGAAGAATAATATCAAAATCTCTTTTTCGAGAATCTATAATACAATTGAAATCGTAAATAAACTGACCAAAAGTCCCGTATTTGTGCTCTGGATCATTTTGATGAATAATGTTTACACCGTGAAAAGTTTTTTCTTGATAGGGATGATTGTGCGAGTTATAGACATAAACTTCGTGCCCTTGTTCCACTAAATAAACCGAGAAAAATTCGGCAAATTGCTCAAATCCTCCGTAATAATTGGGCACACCACGAGTTCCTAATATGGCTATTTTCATTGCATTTTCTTTTTCGAGTGGCAAAAATAGGGATTTTTGTGTACTAAAGGAAAACTATTTGTTTTTTATAAAGTAAGGGCTTTTGTATATGCTTTCAAAGTTTCGGAAGCTGTTTTCTCCCATATATAATTTTCTAATACTTTTTGTTTTAGTTTGGGTTTAACTAATTATTAAAAATAATCAAGTGAATTTAATTTCAATAAAAAATTTGTTTTTATAACCTTTTATATAAATCAGCAAATTGACCAATATATTTATCAATTGAAAAATTAGAAATTGCTCTTTCGTACCCATTTTCACCAAATTTGTTTCTTAATAAAGGGTCGGAAATTAATTTTTCTATAGCGTTTTTAAAAGCTATTTCATCTTTATTGTCAAATAAGAATCCTGTTTCATTATCAATGATAATTTCTTTCAGTCCGCCAAGATTCGTGCCTATCACGGGTTTTTTTGAGAACATTGCTTCTAGAGCTACCAATCCAAAAGATTCTGCTTCAGTAGAAGGTACTACCGCAATATCTGTGATATTCCAGATTTCTGACAAATCTTTGTGAAAAGGAAGTATTTTAACCTTTGATTCTAATTTTGATTCTATAATTTTATTATTTACTTCCTCTAAATAATTCTCTTGACCAAGAACTGGTGATCCAACAAATAAAATTTTTAAATTCTCTTTATCTTTAAAATATTTATCAAAAACTTTTAATAATAATAAGTGCCCTTTCAACCTATTAATTCTACCAACTAGAGTAATAACAAGATCATTAGTATTGTATTGAAATTTTTCTTTGAGTTTTAAATTTTGAATAGAATTAAATTCTGAACTATCTAGACCATTGTAAATTACTTTTAATTTATTTGCTAATTTATGATTTCTAATTAGTAAATTATCACGTGTGGCTTTTGAATTGCAAATGACAATATCTGAATATTGATTTAATATTTTAGGATATAAATTGCTTATAAATTTTGGATGGACAATAATCTCATGAACGTGCCAAATATGTTTTGCTTTTAATTTTCTTGATAAAAACACTCCTAATAAAACTGCTAAAGTATTACTCTGAACGATATTTATTTTGATTCCTTGTGTTTCTTTTAAAATATGTTTTATTGATTTTTTGATTTCAAATGGCAACGAAGTCAAATATTTTAATGTAAACATTTTCCTGTGTAATTTTAATACTGGAGTAATAATTACTTTTATATTTTTATCTAATAAAGCTTCTACTAAAGGTCCTTTTTTTGGCAATACAACAATTGGATTAAATATATTTTTATCTAAATTAGTTACTAAAAATAAAAGTGTTTTATCAGAACCGTATAAATCTGCTGATTGATGTATGTATAAAATATTAATCATTTTTTTTATTGTCAGATATAATTGGAGTTTTTTGAGCCATTTCTTTATAACAAATTAGAATACCTATTAATATTGATTTATTATCTATCAAATTATAAACACCCATAAAGACCCAGCTCGAAAATATTAAAAAAACACCTGTTCCTATTAATAATAAATTTATGTTACTAACAATAGGTTTATTGGTTTTTGTTAGTTTGAAAAACAAAAATATTGAATAAAGATAAATAAACACTCCTATTAATCCTGCTTTTAGTAATACTGTCATATATCCGTTGTGAAGTATTGAAATAAAACGAAGTTCAGTGTCTCCTAATGATATTTTTTTCTTTAAGTCTATTTGTGAACCTATTCCTTTTCCAAAAATGATAGTATTAATACCATCATATGTTATTTGTTTAACTGTTTGAATGTTTTCATACGATCTATAATTATCATTAAAATCTTTCCAATCCTCAAAATCTACTTTTGTTTTAAATGGTTCGGTTGGTGCAATTTTTATTTTATAAAGCAATGCTTCAATTCCCGGTCCGTTTCTTTTAGGATTGACATAAAGTATCGCTGAGTAACCTATTAAAATTATTAATAATAACGAACTTAAAACAGCAATAGAAGTTTTATTTATTTTCAGTAAACCCTTCATTGCAACAAATAAGATTACAAATTGTATAAAATTTGTTCTTGCAAGATACATAAAACTTGAAATTGCAATTATTATAGAATATTTTAGTAATTGTTTTTTACTAAAACCAAGTTCAAAATTTTTATGAAAAACCAGAATTATAAGTGCATAAATCTCAAAATCACTAAAATAACCACCATACATTCTTATATCGTTAACTGTTATTGCATTATGAAAAATAATTGCATAAAATATAAGTATCATATGAAAAATAGCAATAAAAACGCCTGTGTAAACAATAGTTTGAAAGACTTTTTGGAAGTTTTTTTTACACAATTGATATCCTAATAATAATCCAATAATAGGTTTTATTAGATAAGTTATATCTCTTATGATATTATATATCTTATAATCTTTGAACAACATTACAAGAAAAGCGATACTAAAAATAGCAAGAAAACAAACTGTTAATTTTAAAATCGTTAATGAATATTTTTTAGTGATTGTTAAAAACAATGTTAACGACCAAACCGAAATCG
This sequence comes from Flavobacterium sp., assembly GCA_043731625.1. Lineage (GTDB taxonomy): Bacteria > Bacteroidota > Bacteroidia > Flavobacteriales > Flavobacteriaceae > Flavobacterium. The sequence goes on from JAYTIV010000227.1 coordinate 2,806, forward strand.
TAAGTTCGAAATTGTTTAGATAAGTAACCGCAATACATATTGCAAAAAGAATAGAATAATATTTGTCTTTAGATATTACTGTGCTCATTTTTTAATTTAGCTTTTAAAGGCAAATAAGAATTGCTAAAATACATTGTTATAAATACAATTTCAGAAACAATTAATGAAATTATTATACCGTATAAGTATAAATGCTTTATCAATAGTAATATTAAAACAACATTAATTATGGTAGCTAAAATAGTTATTTTTATATAAATTCTATTCTTATTTGTTATAAACATTAATTGTTCTAACGGAAGTGAAATAGACATTAGTAAAGAAACAATTAATGAGAATTTAAAAACAATATTTAATTGTGAATCTGAAGCAACTTTCAAATGGAAAAAACTTAATATTTCTTGAGAAAAAACAAATATTATTAAAAGGGAAAGAAAAATAAAAAGAAAAATTAATCCGGTATATCTTTTCCAAAAACCGAATCCGCTTTTTTCGTCTATGATTATTTTATAACATACACTTGGATAGAAAAACTTTAAAAATACTTGAATAAAAGTTCTAAATAAAGTAATTATTTGTTCTATGATTTTATATTGTCCTGCAATGTAAAAACCTAAAAAGTAACCTGATAATACAAGTGGAGATAGTTGTCTTACTGATAAAAATAATTGAGAGATACAAAAAGAAAAATCTTTTATTAATATCGTTTTTACTTCAATATAATTCGGTTTAATAATATCAAAATCAAATTTGTTTTTTATAAAAAACAATCCTATTACATTAAATACAAAAGAGCTCGAGCCTAAAAAAAAATTTACATAAACATAATCACTTTTGTGATTAATTAATGTGTAAATGAGTATTACATAAGTTGTTTTTGAAAAAATATTCAAAATACTAACTAATGAAAATTCTTCAATACCTTGTAAAAACCAAACTGGATTGAATACTTGAGCAAAAACAATTGAAAGACTTAATAGGTAGACTGTTTTTTCTTGAGAAAAAAAGGGTATGAAAAATATTAAAAATAATGCAAGTATAAAAACAAAACCAAATAAAGCCATTTTTGTAAAAATAGCTGTATTTAAAATTTTTTGAAGTTCAATTTTATTTTCTCTGTTTTCTGCAATGAGCTTTGTTCCTTTAATATCAAAAGCATAATCTACGATGAGAATTAGAAACAAAGAAAGTGCAAATCCTAATCCTGTTTTTCCTAGTGCTTCAACACTACAGATTAAAACAATATAGGGAACAACTATTAAAGGACTTAATAAATTAAAAGCTTGTCCGATACCATAAATAAAAAAATTAGTTTTTTTTTTATCTTTTATTAGTAAAAGTAGCCTTTTTTTCATTTTTATAAATGGTTAAATCCAAAAATGAATCAATACTGGTTTTGGAGTTTTTTCATAAATCCCTTTTACATAGTAATTATACTCAGGGACAAATCCCTTTATCAACGAAATAATTTCTTCTGGATTATTTTGAGTATGATAAGTAGTTATGGCAATTTTGGGTTTATTTCTTTTGATGGTTTGTTCAGCACCTTTCAACATTTCTTGTTCAAAACCTTCGATATCTGCCTTTAGAAATGTTATTTTTTCATTATTTTTAAAGAGAGAATCTATTTTAAAAATTTCAGTTTTATAACTATTTAAAATATTTTCATCTGTCACTTTACCGTCTAAAGAATCCTCATCAAATGAAATTATACCGTCTTCATTACCTACAGCTACATTAAAAATAGTTATTTTATCAGTAAATTTAGCAAATGTTTTATTTAAACAACTTGTAAATATTCTGCTTGGTTCCACCATATAGATGTGTTTGCATTTATCAATAACTGTAAGTGGAAATAACCCTTCTGCAGTTCCTATATCTAATAGAATATCGTCTTTTTCAATTACAGTATGTTCTTTTTGATAATAATGCCAATCATTTTTATCAAAAGTCTCCGCAATAACTTGATCTAATCTATTTGTTGAAAATGATTTGGGCCAATGTACAATTGTTGGGAATTCAAAAAAATTAATCAAGAAATCCTCTTTTTCTTCAATTTTTGCAATATGTTTTTTTGCAATTGTATTTATTGTAGGTTTGATTAAAAAGCGCAACAACTCTATTAGGGTTATATTGTTTTTAGGATAAAAAAGCCAAAAATAAAATATTTTTAGTCTACGCATTTTTTTTATGATAATAAATGAAAGATGCTATTCATTAAATGAAATTATTAATGAACAGCATTTCTTTATCTTAATTTAATTATTTATTTTACTAATTTATCAATTTCTGCTTTTAAACTCAATTCATGAGGGTAAATTGACGCGCCATTTTTCTGATTAGGATCTTTTCTACTTAATCCTTTAGTTTTAGGGTTCATAATTGTAACATTTTCATCTATTCTGAAGTAATTATATATAATACTATCATTAGCAACAAAAGATTTGTCTAAATAATCAAATTTAACTTTGTTAAGAAATACTTCATCTTGATTTTTATTTACCCCAAAATCAAGTCTAAATTCTGTGGGAAAAATATCTTTTGGAAGTAAAAAAGTAACTTCTTGGTTGGCGTTTTTTCCTTCTACAGGAAGCCAAATTGAGTTTTCTTCATTAAAATTAATACTACCATCTTCTGTATAATATAAATGAATAGTGTCATTTTTCTTTATTAACAAATCTAAAGTTACTTTAAATAAATCTTTTGTAGAATCCTCTTTTACTTGTTCAGGTTGCATTTCTTTTTTATCTTCTTTTTTACAAGATAATATTGATAAAGATAGTAAGAGGCTAATTATGACAATTCTTGTGTTCATTATATTTAATTTTTTTGACAAAAATAATTTTTTTTTTTAAAAGAAATTGAATTATAATTTTTTTATTTATTTTTACTTTCAATTCTTTAATAACTATTCCATTTTTTCCTAAAATCCCAATTAATACTAAACCCTTTTTTTTAAGCCCTTTACTCTTGTAATATAATACTTACCCGAAAAGCTTCTTAGTCAATTGTTAAAAAACACAAATTGCTGCATTTCATAGAGAATTTTGGTTTTGTATCGACAAAACAGATATAAATTGTAGCTGATTCTTATTTTTACATTCTTATTAATCAATGTTTTAAAAAGTCATGAACAAAATTACCCCGTTTTTAATTGCTTTTTTTATACTCGTTTTTAGCAACTCGGCTCAAAGTCAAGTTGTCATTAACGAAGTATTGTCATCTAATTCTACTATCAATCAGGATGAAGACGGAACCTACCAAGATTGGATTGAATTTTATAACACTGGTGCATCTGCTGTAAACCTTACTGGTTATGGTTTGTCTGATGATACGTTGTTGCCTTACAAATGGACATTTCCTAATGTTACTTTAGCAGCAGGACAATATCTATTGGTATGGTGTTCTGACAAAAACAGAACCAATCCCGCAAACCCATTACACACTAATTTCAAATTAAGCTCTGCAGGAGATTTAATCGTTTTTACAAATCCTTCTGGAGTTCTAGTAAATTCGGTTCCTGCAACAGCACTTAATCAAAATATTTCCTATGGTCGTTTGCCAAACGGAACTGGAAATTTTGTGTTTTTTGCAACTGTAACTCCAAATGCTGCAAATGCTACTGTTGGATATAATCAACTTTTGCCTGATCCTACATTCTCACAACAATCTGGTTTTTTTACTGCTGGATTTAATTTGACTTTATCAACTACAGTTCCTGGTGCTACCATATTATACACTCTTGATGGTTCTGAACCAAAAGCTTCAAATCTTGGAGGAACAACTTATAGTTATAAAAACCAATATTCAGAACATGTGGGTGATGCTACTGGACCACTATTAACAAGTAGTTTCAAAAGTTTTCAGTATAGTGCTCCTATAAGTATTGTTGATCGCTCATCGCAACCAAATAAATTAGCGAATATTTCTACAACTTATAATTTTACTCCTTTTTATATTCCCACGGCGCCAATTTATAAAGCAACTGTAGTAAGAGCAAAAATTGTAAAAGCAGGTGCTTTAGATAGTAAAATTGTTAGTAAAACCTATAATGTTAGTCCTCTTGGTGCCAATCGTTTTTCATTGCCGGTTGTATCGTTAAGCATTGACGAAAACAAATTTTTTGATTACAACGATGGTATTAATGTTGCTGGTGTTGATTATGACAATTGGAGAATTGCTAATCCAGGAGAAGAATATCCAACTATTGGTAACGTTGCTAACTTCTTTAGAAGTGGTATGCCTTATGAAAGATTGGTAAACATGACTTATTTTGTAAATGGTGCCGAAGTCTTAAACCAAGATGTAGGTTTGCGTATCCGAGGTGGTTCTTCTAGAGTTGCACAAAACAGGTCTTTTGGAATCTATGCTCGCTCTGATTATGGTAAAGATACCATGTCTTATCCTTTCTTTTCTGACCAATCTTTCGATAGTTTTTCTGGTTTTGTTTTACATAATTCAGGAAATGATTACAACCAATCTATATTTAGAGATGCTTTATGTCATAGTTTGGTAAAATCTCTTAATATTGTTACTAAGGGATATCAACCAGCTATTACTCTTGTTAATGGAGAATATTGGGGTATAATGAGTTTAAGAGATAAAATCGATGCTGATTATTTTTCAAGAGTTTTTAATATTCCTAAAACTCAAATAGACTTATTAGAAGATGGTTATTCTGTAATGGAAGGTGACAATGTAAATTATTTAAATATGATTAGTTATTTGAATAGCAATACATTAGCGACTCAGGCTAATTATGATTATATCAAAACTAGATTAGATCCAGAAAATGTAAAAGACTATTTTATTTCTAATATTTTCTTAGCAAATTCTGATTGGCCTTCTAACAATATTTTATATTGGAGAAAAAAAACTGCCACTTATGAACCTAATGCTCCTTTTGGACAAGACGGAAGATGGAGATGGTTGTTTCATGATTTAGACGATACTTTTGCCATTGGAAATAGTGATATTGGTCGAAATTCATTAGCAATTGCAACAGATCCAGTAGGAACTCCTTATCCAAACCCACTTTGGGCTACATTGGTTTTACGTAGAATGCTAGAAAATCCAGGGTTTAAAACAGAATTCATTAATCGTTTTGCAGATTTATTAAATACTTCATTTCTTTCTTCAAGAATATTAACGCGTCTTGCGGAAATGAAAGCTGTATTATCTCCTGAAATGCCTCAGCAATTTGCAAGATGGAAAGCACCGTGGGACAATGGTGATTGGAATTATTTTCTTGATAATGAAATCAATTTCACCAACCAAAGACCTGCCTTACAGAGAGATCATATTCGTTCTAAATTTGGAATCACTTCTAATATAAATGTAACCTTAAACGTTTCAAACATTGCTCATGGGTATGTAAAAATGAATACTATTGATGTAAAAGTTGGTACTCCCGGAATTGTTAATAATCCTTATCCTTGGACAGGTATTTATTTTTCTAATATTCCTGTAACTGTAAAAGCTATTGCAAATCCTGGTTTTGTTTTCAGTCACTGGACAGGAGCATCTACAAGTACAAATGCCCAGATAACTATAGCTTCTGGAGCAAATTTGAGTTTAACAGCTGTTTTTGTCCCTGAAACAATTCCAACAAGTCAACCAATATATTTCTGGATGATGAATTCAGCAATAGCAAACAATGTTCCTTTAGAAACTTTAACTACAACTTTTAAAGCTGGAACAGTTAATGGTACGATTCAATATCAATCTTGTTTGGTTGGATATCCTTTTACTTCTACTGATATTAATTGGAGAAAAGCTTCTATGGAGAGACGTAACAGTCCTACTGATGTTAATTATATTCCAGCTGCAAATTCAAATATTGCTTTCAATTTAAGTGATATGAGAGGTATTCAAATTAAAGAACCTTTAGAAAACGGAAGTTTGAAAAACACATTAGTTTTCAACTTTTCAACTACAGGAAAAAAAGAGATTAAGTTTTCGTTTGCTGCATTAAACGAGTTAACAAATGCAACTGCTATCTCTATAGATTATTCTGTAAGTTCTGGTGCTCCTGTTTGGGTAACAAGCGGATTAACATCTAGTTCGTTGCCATTAACCGCTGCTTATCAGTTGTTTAATGTTGATTTTTCAGCTATTACTACTGTAAACAATAATGCAAATTTCAAAATTCGTTTGAGATTTACAGGTACAAATATGACTGCAGATACGGGTGCAAGAATTACTTTTAATAATTTTGCGGTTCATGGTACTCAAACTTTAGCTGTTGAAGAAAACGCTGTATTAAATCTTTCTGTTTTCCCAAATCCATTTACAGATGTTGTGAATATTGTTGGAATAAACGTAACTCAAAATGTTTCTTTTAAATTATTTTCTGTTGATGGAAAAGTAATTTATAATGGTGAAGTCGAAAACAATCAAATTAATTTAAATCATATCTCAAGCGGTATCTATATGCTTCAATTATCATCTGATGATAAATCAGAAATTATGAAGATAATTAAGAGATAATTTTTTGTAAGATATTTACGAAAAGGGCTGATAGCATTGCTATTAGCCCTTTTTTTTGATATAAAATATATTTTCAAAACGTGTTGTTCATCGATTTTATAAGCTATGTGCCGACTAAAAATTAGGCTTTAATTTATAAGGCTTAATTTTAACGTTTTAATCATATTTTCCAAATGAAAAATTTTATTTTAGGCGTATTGTGTTTGTTCTCAATAGCCTTCTCTAATTCAGTATACGCTCAAAATGTAGTCATTAACGAAATGATGGCTTCAAATACTAATTCAATTCAAGATGAAGACAATAGCTATCAAGATTGGATTGAAATATACAACAATAGCGCTTCTTCGATAAACTTAAATGGATTTGGTCTTACAGACGATGTGTTGTTACCATTGAAATGGACATTCCCAAATGTTTCTATTGCAGCTGGACAATATTTAATTATCTGGGCAGATGATAAAAACCGAAAAGTTCCTGGAAGCCCATTACATACAAATTTTAAAATTAGCGCTACTGGTGAAACAATTTTACTAACAAATGTTTCTGGTTCAACAGTAGATACCATGACTCCTGCATCATTGCAATCCAATGTGTCTTATGGTCGTTACCCAAATGCTACTGGTCCTTTTGTATATTTTGGAACGTCCACACCAAATGCAATAAATGCAAATTCAGGTTTTTCTGGTGTTTTAAATCCTCCTGTTTTCTCTCAAAACAGTGGTTTTTTTACATCAAATATCAACCTAACAATTACGTCGCCAGATGCAGGTTCAACTATTTTATATACACTTGATGGTTCAGAACCTAACGAAAACAATTTAGGAGGTACAACGTATAATTACAAAAATCAATATATAGAAAATCCCGGTCAAGCAAATGGTAGTTTGTTAACCAATAGTTTTCGTACTTTTCAATATTCTTCTCCACTTACAATAATTGACAAATCTACAAGCGTTGCAAACGATATTTCAGCTATTTCGTCAACTTATAGTTTTAATCCAACTTACATTCCTGCAACTCCTGTTTTTAAAGGAACTTCTGTAAGGGTAAAGGTTATAAAACCGGGTTATTTGTCAAGTCCTATAATTACAAAAAATTATTTTATTTCACCACAAGGAGCTTCAAAATTTACATTGCCTGTGGTTTCATTAAATTTAGATGAAAATGGTCTTTTTGATTACAACAACGGTATATATGTAGGTGGTGTAGATTTTGACACTTGGCGAACCGCAAATCCAACGCTGACTGTTCCGAGTCAAATCGGCAACTTTTATCGTGAAGTAAATGATGAAAGACGCGCAAACTTTAGCTATTTTGTAAACGGTCTCGAAGTTGTTAACCAAGAGGTTGGGCTTAGAGTTAGAGGTAATAGATCAAGAAAATTTGAAAATAAGTCATTTTCAATTTTTGCACGTTCAGATTATGGTGATGATACTTTAGATCATAAATTTTTTAACGATCTTTCCTATACTTCTTTCGAAAGAATAACACTTTCTATTTCTGGTAGCGACTTTTATGGCACAAAATTTAAAGATGCTTTATGTCATCAAATATGCAAACCATTAAAAGCAGAAATTGAAGCTTATCAACCCAATATTGCCTTTATAAATGGAGAGTATTGGGGTTTAATTTCTACTCGTGAACGATATGATGATTCTTATTTTAAAAGAGTTTACAACGCGTCTAGTGTAGATTTTTTAGAAAAAAGAAATTCACCTAAAGAAGGAGATAGTGTTCATTATGATGCCATGATAAGTTATCTTAGAGCCAACTCCATGTCGGTTGAGGCAAATTATGAGTATATCAAAACTCAAATGGATCCTGATAGCTTTACAGATTATCAGATAGCTAATATCTTTTTTCAAAATTCTGATTGGCCTTATAACAATGTGCATTTTTGGAGAAATAAAATTGCAGCCTTTAATCCATCTGCAGCAAATGGATTAGATGGTAGATGGCGATGGATGTTTCATGATATGGATGTAACTTTTTCAGAAGGTATAAATGACTTTAATGGAAATACATTAGCAATTGCAACATCAGTAGATACTAGTATTTATAATCCAGAATGGTCTACTTTAATTCTTAGAAAACTATTAGAAAACCCTACTTTTAAAAATAATTTTATAAATAGGTTTGCAGATATTCTTAATACTACTTTCATTCCCTCTAGGATAAATGCAAAAATAAACGAGATGAAAGCGGTTATTTCTCCAGAAATGAGTGGTGAAATAAGTCGATGGAAATCGCCATCTTCTATAACATCTTGGAACAATAAAATTACGGCACTTACCAATTTTGTAAATGCAAGACCTGCTTTTCAAAGAGACCACATTCGTTCTGTTTTTTCTATCGCTTCCAATATAAATGTTGCTCTAAACGTATCAGATATTAACAGAGGTTATATTAAAATTAACGCAACAGATATCAAAGATGGTTCTCTAGGAATAGTTGGAAATCCTTATCCTTGGAGCGGTGTTTACTTTCATAATATTCCCTTAAAGTTTAAAGCAGAAGCAAAACCAGGTTTTATATTTAGTCATTGGACTGGTGCTTCAACAAGTACTAATCCAGAAATAACGATAACGCCAACATCAGACTTTACGTTAACTGCAGTTTTTGTTCCAAGTTTTGTAGAAACAAGTGTCCCTATCTATTTTTGGATGATGAATGGTACTATTGTAAATGGTGCTCAATTAACTTCTTTAAACTCTACCTATGAAATAGCAACAAATGGTATACTACAATACCAATCTTGTATTCCTGGTTATCCATTAGTTTCTGGAAATCCAAATTTCGGAAAAGGTTCTATGGAAAGAAGAAATAATCCAACTACTTTAAATTACTTATCATCAGTAAACGGAAATCTTGCTTATCCAGCTGATATGAAAGGTTTACAAATAAAAGAGCCTTTACAAAAAGATGGATTAGAAAATATAATGGTTTTTAATTATTCTACTGCTGGTTACAAAAAAATAAAATTATCTTTTGCTGTAATAAATGAGTTAACAAACGCTAGTGCAATTTCTGTAGATTATTCTATAAATTCTGGAACTCCTGTATGGATAACAACAGGTTTACCTTCAACTTCATTATCGTTAACCACTTCCTATCAAATTCAACAAATAGATTTTTCTACCATAACAAGTATTGATAATAATCCGAATTTTAAAGTTCGTTTTAGATTTACTGGTACAAATATGACAGTTGATTTAGGAAATAGAATTACGTTTAATAATATTGCTGTTCATGGTGTAAAAATACCCGTTTTATATCCAACACCAAATGTTTTTTTATTAGGAGATGCTATTACAAATCTAACTCCTTCTGTAACAGAACCTATTGATAGTTTTTCGGTTTCACCTCCATTACCAAATGGTTTGACATTAAACCCTACTACAGGTGTTATTTCTGGAATTCCAACAGTATTAAGTTCAGATACAACTTATACAATAACTGCCTCAAATGCTGGTGGAAGTACAACTTTTGATATTTTAATTTCGGTAAGTACTTCTATTCCAAACATAATAATAAATGAAATATTAACTTCAAATACAGCTAATATTCAAGATGAAGATAGTACTTATCAAGATTGGATTGAGTTATATAATAATGGTACAACAAGTGTAAATCTAGCGGGATATGGTTTGTCTGATGATGTTTTACTTCCTTTTAAATGGACATTCCCAAATGTAACTTTGGCACCAAATCAATATCTAATAGTTTGGGCATCTGATAAAAATAGAATTATTACTGGAAGTCCTTTACATACCAATTTTAAAATAAGTAGCACAGGTGAAACAATTATTCTAACAAATCCTATTGGAGTAACCACTCAAAATTATTCTCCTGTTTCTTTATTGCCAAATGTTTCTTATGGTCATTATCCAAATGCTACTGGACCATTAGTATATTTTGGTGTTCCTACTCCAAATGCAGTGAATGCTAATGCCGGATTTTCTGGCTTGTTAAATCCTCCCGTTTTTTCGCAAAACAGTGGGTTTTTTACATCAAACATAAACTTAACCATTTCATCTCCAGATGCAGGAACTACGATTTTATATACTCTTGATGGTTCAGAACCAGATGAAAACAATTTAGGAGGAACAACATATTCTTATAAAAACAAATATGAAGAATTTCCAGGACAAGCAACTGGGCCGTTTTTAAACAATAGTTATCAAACGCTTCAATATACTGCACCATTAACAATAGTTGATCGTTCTTCTCAACCCAATGACATTTCTGCAATGTCATCTACATTCAGTTTTAACCCAACTTACATTCCTTCAAGTCCTGTTTTTAAGGGAACGTCTGTTAGAGTAAAAGTCATAAAACCAGGTTACTTACCTAGTACAATTGTAACCAAAAATTATTTTATATCTCCACAAGGAAGTACTAAGTTTTCTTTACCGGTAGTTTCTTTAAACTTAAATGAAGATCGTTTTTATGATTATAATAATGGGATATTTGTAGCAGGTGTTGATTTTGATACTTGGAGAGCTGCAAACCCAAGTGGTTCAGCAAATGCAAGTAAAGCTGGGAATTATTACCGTGAAGTAAATGATGAACGTGTAGGAAACATGAGTTATTTTGTAAACGGTGTAGAGGTTATTAATCAAGATGTAGGATTAAAAATACGAGGTGGTGTTTCTAGAAGATTCGAAAGTAAATCATTAACCGTTTATGCAAGGTCAGAATACGGAGATGGTTCATTAGATTATAAATTTTTTTCAAATTTAACCTATACTAGTTATGATAGGCTTACACTTTCAAATTCAGGAGGAGATTTTAAAAGCACCATGTTTAGAGATGCCTTGTGTCATGATGTTTCAAAAGAGTTGGCGCCAGAAAAAGAAGCCTATCAACCTTCTATTGTTTTTGTAAATGGCGAATATTGGGGAATTCTGAATCTACGAGAACGATTTGATGATAATTATTTTAAAAGAGTTTATAATACAACCGCTACAGATTTCTTAGAAAATGACGGTGTTATAAAAGAAGGCGATGCTACAAAATATAATGCTTTAGTTAGTTATTTGAATGCAAATTCACTATCAAGTCAAGCTAATTTTGATTATATCAAAACTCAAGTTGATACAGAGAATGTTACTGATTATTTTATTTCGAATATTTTCTTCTTGAATGAAGATTGGCCAAATAACAATCAATTTTTCTGGAGAAATAAAATTGCTTCCTATAACCCAACTGCGCCATATGGATTAGACGGTAGATGGAGATGGATGTTTCATGATATGGACAATACTTTCTCATTTGTGTTTGGAAATATGAATTCAAACAGTTTACAAACTGCTACTTCTGTAGATACAAATGGTTTAAATCCTGCTTGGTCTACATTAGTTTTAAGAAAACTACTTACAAATGCTACTTATAAAAATGATTTTATTAATCGATTTGCTGATTTATTAAACACTTCTTTCTTATCAAATAGAATTGTATCTAGAATTTACAGCATGCGTGATGCAATTTATCCAGAAATTCCTGGTCATATTTCAAGATGGGAATCACCTGTAGATATTGATGATTATGATTATGCAATTGGCTATGAAGAAGATTTTGCTAATGCAAGACCTGCTTTTCAAAGAAATCACTTAAGAAGTGTTTTTTCTATTTCTTCAAACCTTAATGCAACTTTAGATGTTTCTAATGCTAATCACGGATATATAAAAATAAACACAATTGATATTAAAGATGGAACTCCTGGTATTACGGGTAATCCTTATCCTTGGACAGGAATATATTTTAATAATATTCCGTTAAAACTAAAAGCAATTGCAAAACCAGGTTATGCCTTTAGTAATTGGACAGGTGCATCAAATAGTACTAATCCAGAAATAACAATAACACCAACTAGCAATTTTTCAATAACGGCAGTATTTGTTCCAGTTTACACTGAAACAAGTATACCAATGTATTTCTGGATGATGAACGGAAATATTGTAAATGGTGCACAATTGACAGAATTAAATTCTACTTATGAGATTATAACACCAGATGCTAAAATTCAATATCAATCTTGTATTCCAGGATATCCATTAACATTAGGAAGTCCGAATTATGGAAAAGGTTCCATGGAAAGAAGAAATAATCCAACATCTTTAAATTATAATTCTGCAGTAAATGGAAATCTTTCCTATCCTGCAGATATGAAAGGCTTACAAATAAAAGAACCTTTACAAAAAGATGGGTCAGAAAATATAATGGTTTTTGATTATTCAACAAAAGGATATAAAAAAATTAAATTCTCTTATGCTGTTGTAAACGAATCTACAAATGCAAGTGCTATTTCAATTGATTATTCCATAAATTCTGGTTCTCCAATTTGGATAACTACTGGTTTGACAACAACATCTTTGCCATTAACAGTGACTTATCAAATTCAACAAATAGATTTTTCAACAATTACAAATGTTGATAATAATCCGAATTTCAAAGTTCGTTTTAGATTCACTGGTACAAATATGACTGCTGATCTTGGCAATAGAATTACTTTTAATAATATTGCTATTCATGGTGTGCAAATGCCATTGACTTATCCAACTCCAAATATATTTAATGTTGGAACGACAATTACGAATTTAACTCCAACTATTTCTGAAGCAATAACAAGTTATAGTATTTCACCAGGACTGCCAAGTGGATTGAACTTTAATACTTCTACAGGTGTAATATCAGGAACTCCATTAGTGAGTTCAATTACAACCACCTATACTATTACAGGAACAAGTGCAACAGGAAGTTTTCCTTTTGGTGTGGTGATTACAGTGAATGATTCGACGCCATATGGTTTAAGTTACACTTCGCCAAACACCTTTACTAAAAATAGTGCAATTGTAAGTTTAACTCCTTCTGTTACTGGAACGGTTACTTCTTATTCTATTACTCCTAGTTTGCCAACTGGTTTGTCTTTCAATACAACTTCTGGAGTGATTTCTGGAACACCAACGGTTTTGGCTGCTACAGCAACATATACCGTTACCGC
>JAYTIV010000228.1:0-42610 GCA_043731625.1 Flavobacterium sp.
ACAATTTTGAAAGCAATTCACAACTAGTGTTGCAAAATCAATTTCGTTGTTTGGTTGGGAATTATAAGCTAAAATACAATTTTGAAAGCAATTCACAACCGTTGTCGTTCAAGTAATATCATTACTGAGTTGGGAATTATAAGCTAAAATACAATTTTGAAAGCAATTCACAACACATGATTTATTTTTAATTTGTTAAATTTTGTTGGGAATTATAAGCTAAAATACAATTTTGAAAGCAATTCACAACGAGCTTTCATATTTTCCATTTGTAGCCCTAGTTGGGAATTATAAGCTAAAATACAATTTTGAAAGCAATTCACAACTGTTTTGTCCATAATTAGATTGACCCATTGGTTGGGAATTATAAGCTAAAATACAATTTTGAAAGCAATTCACAACTAAAATCTCTGAACCACTAACTATTACTTCGTTGGGAATTATAAGCTAAAATACAATTTTGAAAGCAATTCACAACTTCTTCTGTCGTGGTTATAAGTTGCATCTAGTTGGGAATTATAAGCTAAAATACAATTTTGAAAGCAATTCACAACTGCAGTATGTTTTTAAATCTTGAATAAAATCATCGTTTATTTCGTTAAAAAACAACGGGTTTTTATATTTTTTTACTTTACCTAAAATAGATATTTGCTGGCGATATGTACCAGGTTTTAAAATATCTTTTTGCCGGATCATTTCATCTTCCCAAAATTTTATAAAATTAAGCCTTGCTGTTGGATTGTTTAAATTTTCCATTAACTCCTCCATACTCAAAGAATTATTAGAAAGCCTATAATTAACTTCAATATCGTTGATTTTTGACAATTTATTTTCAATTATCAAATTATAGTCTTTATAAAATTTAAACGTTGTTTTTAAACGCTGCTTTGTTTTATCAAAAAATTTAGGGTCAGCCGAAATATCCAAAGGAATAATTTTTTTTTGCTTATTTAAAAAGCATTGAATGTACAACGCACATGTTCCGTCGGTTCGCATATAGTCCGTTTTTATTTTCACTTTATAAGTTAACTTCCCATTCATAAGATGTGGGTAGTTTGTTGAGTAGTAAATTGCTTCGAGCATATAAAAATAATAATTACAAATTGATATAAAACACTAATGGCGAATAACTTACCGTTTAACTGGTAATTTATCCGCCTTAATAAAATCGTATTTTGTGACTTCGGCAGGGTTCGAACCTGCAACCATCAGAGCCGAAATCTGATATTCTATCCAGTTGAACTACGAAGCCATTATTTTTTTAATATTGTTTTTAAAAACGCTCTACCAATTCCAGATTTAAAATATTTTTCACGAAAAACTGCTTCTTCAATTGTTTCAAATTTTTCAAAATATACTAGTTTCCATGGACTAAACCCTTTTGTGGATTTCGTCTTTCCTGAATTATGTTCTTTTAAACGATTATATATATCTGTTGTTTGACCCTTATATAGCCGTCCATCTATTTGACTCTCTATAACATATACAAAATACTCCATTCTCATTTTGAAATCTGATATTCCCTGCCTGCCGGCAGGCAGGTATCCAGTTGAACTATGAAGCCATTAATTAATTATGAATTTGAAATTTGAAATTTGAAATTTGAAATTCGTAATTCTTTATACCAATAATTTTTTTACGATAGTTGATATCGTTTTTCCATCTGCTGTACCGCCTAATTGTGCTGCTGCTAATCCCATTACTTTTCCCATTGCAGCAATTCCAGTTGCTCCTGTTTCTGCAATTATTTTGGCTATGACTGCTTCTACTTCTGCTTCACTAAGTTGTGCAGGCAAGAATCTTTCAATGACTGCTATTTGAGCAATCTCTGGCTCAGCTAGATCTAGACGATTTTGCTCTGTAAAGATTTTGGCGCTATCTTTTCTTGTTTTTACAAGTTTTTGCAATAATTTGATTTCTTCTTCTTCTGTTATTTCTTCTTTTGCACCTGATGCTGTTTGTGCTAATAGAATTTCAGATTTTATGGCGCGAAGTGCTTCTAATGCTATGGTGTCTTTGGCACGCATTGCTGTTTTTATTTCGTCCATTAATTTTACTGATAAACTCATTTTTTTATGTTTTAGATTGTGAAATAGTTTCCTATTTATTGGATTTATATACTTTTTTGCCCCAGATGGTAGTGAAAAGCCTTTTTGGTAGAAAATGTTGTTTTTCTTGAACTAGCAAAGCGACCTGCGGAAGCTCTTGCTGGTTTGTAGAAAAAGTCATTTTCTAGAAAAAGCTTGTAACGGACAGCTGGATTTTGGGCACTGCAAATTTAACTAATTTTCTTTGGCTTTCTTGCTTGGTATAAAAAAAATAACCCGAAAACTTGAGGAAATTTTCGGGTTACTTAAAACAATATTGCTTAGAGTAGGCTAGTCAACATTGTCGTGTAAAAATGAATTATTTGATCGCAATTGATTGTCGTTGTTGCTGTCTGTACCCAACGAAGTGCGTGACTTGTTGTTGTCTGTTGGCGTGCTTGTGATGTCAATTCCTAATCGTTTGTATGCTGGTTCTTTTTCAAATTCGTCCATACGAGATGGATTGTTGTGAAATTTGTAATTGAATTCTTTTAGTTTTCTTCTGCGTTCGTCTGCTCTTATCTTTAGGCTTTCTTCGATTGACATTTCCATAGGAGATACTTCTTCGAATGCTGATGAAAAGTTTGAAGTTACTTCTTCTACTTTTTTCATTGTGATGTTAAGCTCTTCTGCTATTGGTTCATCAACGATATTGGCAACTGGTTTTGAGTTTAATAAATCGTTTTCGATTTCCATATATTCTTCTAATGAATATCTGATAGTTCCATTTTCGTTTAATTCGGTCATTGGAACCATTTGAACGGGTTGATTTACAATGATATTTTTAGTTTCGTTTGTAAGTTCGAATAGAATTTTGTTTTCGTCAATTTCTGGTTCTGATTTACTTATTGGCAAATCGAAAGAGAAAGTTACTTGTTCTTCTATAACTTCTGCGTGATCAATTACTTTGATTTCTTTTACATCAAAATAATGTTTTTCTGGCGAAACGATTTCGAAAGTTACATCAAGATTTTTGATGAAGTTTGTCATTTCGATTAATTCGTTTTCGTTTAATATTGGCGCATTTACAGTTGTAAATTCGTTGATTAAGTTATTATTTGTTACTTCTTCTTCTATTAATTCAAAGATGATTTTTTCTTCGTTTGCTTCCGCTTTTGTTTCTGTAGCAACATCTGGACTAAAATGAAATGACTCTACTGGTTTGTTTGTTAAATCTCGCTCCAGTTTTTGGTCACCATCAAGTGAGTGGATAATTTTTTTTACTTCAGTATTTACGATTTCGTTTTGTTGCTCGACATTAAAACCTGTAGCAATAATCGTTACTGCGATTGAGTCTCCAAGAGATTCGTCTTCACCAACTCCCATTATTATATTGGCATTGAATCCAGCTTCAGTTTGAATATGGTCATTGATTTCGCCAATTTCGTCAATTGTGATTTCGTTAGTTCCAGAAACGATAAGCAACAATACGTTTTTGGCGCCAGCAATTTTATTATCATTTAATAATGGCGAATCTAAAGCCGAAATAATAGCTTCTTTTGCGCGATTATCTCCTATTGCCGTTGAAGAACCCATTATAGCAGTTCCGCTATTTGACAACACGGTTTTCGCGTCTTTTAAATCGATGTTTTGAGTGTAATGGTGTGTAATAACTTCTGCAATTCCGCGAGAAGCAGTTGCTAAAACTTCGTCCGCTTTTGAGAAACCAGCTTTGAAACCTAAATTCCCATATACTTCTCTTAGTTTATTATTATTGATAACAATTAATGAATCTACTTGTTTTCTTAGTTTTTCAACACCTAATAATGCTTGGTCAGAACGCACTTTTCCTTCAAATTGAAACGGAATTGTAACTATTCCTACAGTTAGAATATCTCTTTCTTTTGCCAATTGTGCAATTACAGGTGCTGCTCCAGTACCAGTACCACCACCCATTCCTGCAGTGATGAAAACCATTTTGGTGTTTGAGTCTAACATTTTTTCAATCTCAGCAATACTTTCGATTGCAGATTGTTGTCCTACTTCTGGATTTGCTCCAGCTCCAAGACCTTCTGTTAGATTTAATCCTAATTGAATTTTGTTAGGAACGGCACTGTTTTGCAATGCTTGCGCATCGGTGTTACAAACAATAAAGTCTACACCTTTGATTCCTTGCTTAAACATATGGTTGATAGCATTACTACCACCACCACCAACACCAATGACTTTAATTACATTGGATTGGTTTTTTGGTAAATCGAATGAAATACTTCCAAAATCTGAGTTGCTTGTCATAATTTTTGGTTTTTTTTCGTTTTCATATTTCTCTAAATTTGAGAAAGATAAAAAATGTTAAATTTTGTTTTGTTTTTGTTTTTGTTTTGAATCCGTTAAACGGAAAATTTTATTCTGCGTTGTCTAGAAAATCTTTGATTTTATCAACATATTTGTCAAAAAATGATCTTCTAATTTTTGTTTCTGTTGATTCGTTTTTGGTATATGATGAATCAACATCGACTAGTCCCTGCCTTTCTTCTTCAATCTTTTCTTCTACTTTTTCAACTTTTGTTTCATAAGGTTGAAAAGTTCGTTCAATTGGCGGACTTACTTTTTCAGGAACAATTGTAGTCTCGAATTTTACAGCACTTTGTGTTTTGTTTTCGATACTATTCATTACCAATCCTACTGCTGTAGCATATAATGGACTTGATATTTCTTCGTCTGAATTTCCTGCTAAATGTTCGTTTGGATATCCAATTCTCGTATCCATTCCAGTGATATATTCTACCAATTGTTTGATATGTTTCAATTGTGATCCTCCACCAGTTAAAACAATTCCTGCAATTAATTTCTTGCGTGGATCTTCGTGACCATATGCTTTAATTTCTGCAAAAACTTGCTCAACAATCTCTACAACTCTTGCATGAATTATTTTTGAAAGGTTTTTTAAAGAAATTTCTTTTGGTTCTCTTCCTCTTAAACCTGGAATTGATACAATTTCATTGTCTTTATTTTCTCCTGGCCAAGCTGAACCAAATTTTACTTTTAGTAATTCGGCTTGTTTTTCTATAATTGAACAACCTTCTTTGATATCATCTGTTATCACATTTCCACCGAAAGGAATTACTGCTGTGTGACGAATAATACCATCTTTGAAAATTGCTAAATCTGTTGTACCACCACCAATATCAATTAATGCAACACCAGCTTCTTTTTCTTCTTGACTTAAAACTGCATCAGCGGAAGCTAATGGCTCTAATGTTAATCCTGATAATTCAATTCCAGAACTCTGAATACATCTTCCTACATTTCTGATAGATGATGCTTGACCAACGACAACGTGGAAACTACTTTCCAAACGACCGCCATACATACCAATTGGTTCTTTGATATCAGATTGTCCATCAATTTTGAATTCTTGTGGCAAAACGTGAATAATTTCCTCACCAGGCAACATAGCCAATTTGTGTACTTGATTAATCAATAAATCGATATCTCTGCCACCAATTACTTCTTCTGGATTGTCACGACTAATGTAATCACTATGTTGTATACTACGAATATGTTGACCCGCAATACCAACAACTACATCTTTTATTTTATATCCAGAATTATTTTCTGCTTCAAAAATAGCTTGTTGAATAGATTGAATTGTTTGTGTAATATTGTTCACAACACCACGTGCTACACCAAGACTTTTGGATTTTCCAACTCCTAGAATTTCTAACTTTCCATATTCGTTTTTTCTGCCAATCATAGCAACGATTTTGGTAGTACCAATATCTAACCCTACTGCAATGTTTTCTTTTTCCATAATCTATTATTTAGTGCACACCACTTGTTGTGTAAACTTCAGATTTACTTTTTTGTAATTGTATAACGAACTATCTAAAACAGCTTTTTGATAAAAGGCTTTATAGTTGTTAAATTTTCTTTCGGTATTAACAATTTTACCAAATTCAATTTCATAACTAAAATTTCTGCTCGCCATTATTAAACTACCATTTGGTAAAATCTGTACACCAATGATATTTTTTTTCAAAAAGTCATCGTCGTAAACAAATCTTAATAATTTGTTTAATTCGTCTTTATTTTCTTTGTTTATTTCCCCCGAAATTATTGGAACTCGAGCTGTAAATTCATCCGATAATGGCATTATATTTCCCTGATAGTCAATATAAAAAGAGCCATTACCATCAAACACTCTTGCAATAGGTGTTTTTTGTTTAATCACCGCTTTTAAAACACCATCAATACTCACAAAAACTTCTGATTTTTCAATCATTTCATTTTTATTGATCGATTTTTCCAATTTGTTCAAATCTAGTTCAACTTTTTGAATGCTTTTGGCATCTCTCCTATTTTCTATTAACAATTTATTAACCGTTTCTTGCTTAATAAACGGATTGCTATCGTCTAAGAAAACTACTACAGATTTTGTTAATTTTCTCGCTTCATTTTTCTTTGCTGTAAAAGCATATAGAAATAATACTAACGCAAACATTAGTACTAATCTTATAGTAATCCAGTTAAAAAATTTCATAATAATGCTTTTTTAATAGCAGGAACTAACTCACCAATATCTCCTGCCCCAATGGTAACAATCACTGTAGCATTTGATTTTAAAATTGTTGGAATTAAATCTCCTTTGGATATTAAACACTTGTTAATATTTTCTACTTTAGATAACAACCAACTTGATGTAATTCCTTCCATTGGCAATTCACGTGCTGGGTAAATATCTAATAATAAAACTTCATCAAATTGCGATAAACTTTTGGCAAAATCATCTGCAAAATCTTTTGTTCTACTAAATAAATGAGGTTGAAAAATCGCCAGATTTTTTTGGTTAGGATATAATTCTCTCACTGCTTGATGCACCGCATTTATTTCTGTTGGATGATGAGCATAATCATCTATATAAACAAGGTTTTCAGATTTTATTTGATATGAAAATCTTCTTTGTACTCCTTTGAAAGATGCTAAAGCATTTACAATGGCTTCCGTTTTTGTTCCGTATGTTTTTGCCATAGCCAAAGCCATTAAAGCATTCATCAAATTATGATGACCTGGTAACCCAAAGGAAATATTTTTTATAGTTTCAGAAGGTGTTTGTACATCAAAAACATAACTGCTATTTTCTATTCTGATATTATATGCTTTGAAGGTTGCTTTTTCATTTATTGCAATAGTCAATCCCTCTAAATCAAGTCCTTTTGGGACAAATATTTTTGTTTTATCAGAAACTTTATCTGCAAATTCTCTAAATGATTCTTCAATTGCTGATGCGTCTCCATAAATATCTAGATGATCTGCATCCATAGAGGTTACACAAGCAATATTTGGATGCAAATGCAGAAAAGAACGGTCAAACTCGTCAGCTTCAACAACCGTTACTGTTTTGCCACTTCCTATTAAATTAGAATGGTAATTTTCTACAATTCCGCCAAGGAAAGCAGTTACATCTGCACCACTTTCGAATAAAATATGACCTAAAATACTTGATGTTGTTGTTTTTCCGTGTGTGCCAGCAACTGCAAAGCAAAAAGTATCTTTTGTAATCAAGCCTAAAACTTCGGCACGTTTTTTAATTACATACTCTCTTTCTATGAAAAAATTCCATTCTGAATGTGTTACCTGTACAGCAGGAGTTACAATTACTAAAGTATTTTCTACATAAAAATCTGATGGAATTGCATCAATCGTATCTTCAAAATGAATTGTCATTCCGCCAGCAATTAATTCATTGGTAAGCATAGTTGGCGTTTTGTCATAACCAGAAACATTTTTACCAATATTTTGGAAATAACGAGCCAAAGCACTCATTCCGATGCCTCCAATTCCTATAAAATAGACGTTATGTATTTGGTTTAAATTCATTTATTCAAGTCTTAATGTTTGAAAGTCTTAAAGTTGTTAAAGTCATTTGACTTAAGACTTTCGGCTTTCGACTAATTTTATTATTTCTTCAACTATATCTTTTGTTGCGCTTGGTTTGGCTAATCTTTTTATGTTTTGACTTAATTCTTTTTGTAACTTTTCATTTGAAATTAAATCTGAAAAAGTGCTTTCGAACATCTCATTTAATTCACTTTCTTTTAAAAGAATTGCCCCATTTTTATCAACAATAGCTTTGGCATTTTTGGTTTGATGATCTTCTGCCACATTTGGTGAAGGAATAAAAATAGTGGGCTTCCCAACCAAACATAATTCTGAAACTGATGAGGCACCTGCTCGTGAAATTACAAAATCTGTGGCTGCATAAATCAAATCCATTCTATCTATAAACGAAACTACTTGTACATTTTCTCTATCATTATATTTTTTATACTCTTCAAAATATAATTTGCCACATTGCCAATAAATCTGGACTCCAGTTGATAACAAAAAATCTAATTCTTTTTCAATTAATTGGTTAACTCTTCGTGCTCCTAAACTTCCGCCAAGAATTAAAAGAATTTTTTTATTTATATTTAATTTGAAATACGTAACACCTTCATGTTTTTTATTTTCAATATCAAGCAAATCTTGTCTTACCGGATTTCCTGTGAAAATAATTTTCTCTTTTGGAAAAAATCGTTCTAAATTATCATAAGCCACACAAATGGCATTTGCCTTTTTACTCAACAATTTATTTGTAATACCAGGATACGAATTCTGTTCCTGAATGACTGTTGGAATATTTAAACTATTTGCAATTTGCAATAATGGACCACTAGCAAAACCACCTGTACCTATAACCACATCTGGTTTGAAATCTTTTACAATTTGTCTTGATTTCCACAAACTACTTACTAATTTTAGAGGAAACATTGCATTTTGCATAGTTAGTTTTCGTTGTAACCCTGCAATCCAAAGTCCTTCAATTTTATAACCTGCTTGAGGCACTTTTTGCATTTCCATTTTGTCTTTTGCACCAACAAATAGGATTTCGGCATCAGGAAAACGATTTTTTAATTCATTAGCAATAGCAACAGCAGGATAAATATGTCCTCCAGTTCCGCCACCACTTAATATGAATTTATATTTTTTCATTTATGCTGAATTAACTTGTACTGAATTCATTTCAGTATTTCAGTATTTATTTTTTATTCAAAACAGCATCCATAGGATTTGCTTTGTCTTCAATTGAATATGATTTTTCTTCTTTAATTTCTGCTTTTAATTCTGCTTCGGCTGCTTCTTCACGAATTATTTGAGCATCAATCATTCGTCTTAATGTTTCTTCTCTTTGTGCTTTTTCGTCTTTTTCTGCTGCTACTTCTTCTTCTTTTTTGGTCACTCCAATAATAATTCCAAGTGCAATACACGTCATCCAAATAGAACTTCCGCCACTACTTATTAAGGGCAAAGTTTGTCCAGTAACTGGCAATAATTCTACAGCGACTGCCATATTTATTAAAGCTTGAAAAACTATCGGAAAACCTAAACCAACAACCACTAGTTTTCCGAAAAGACTATTGGCTTTATGTGCTGCTACAATGAATCTGAAGAACAATAATAAATATAAAGACAATACTCCAATTCCACCAATCAACCCATATTCTTCTACAATAATGGCATAAATAAAATCGGAAGAAGATTGTGGAAGGAAATTTTTCTGAACACTTTTACCTGGACCTAAACCGTAAACTCCACCAGTTGCAATTGCAATTTTTGCTTTTTCTATTTGATAATCATCTTCATCGGCTTTGTTTGTAGTGAAATTTACTACTCTACTTTCCCAAGTCTTTACTCTACTAAAAAATTTAGAATCTGGAAAAGCTTTACTTAATAACACAAATAATAATAATGCCATAAATCCAACACCTACAATAACACCTATATATTTTAGAGGATATTTACCTATAAAGACCAACATCAAAACCATTGAAAACATTAATGCTGCAGTAGAAAAATTGGCTGGTAATATAAACATTAAGGTAATAAAAACTGGTGTCCAAAGTTCCCAAATAGAATTTTTTAAAGTAATAGGTGTTTCTCTTTTTTTAGAAAGATAACGTGCAACAAAAACCATTAAAACAATAAATGCTAAGGTTGATGTTTGAAACGTTATTCCGATAAAAGGTACTTGAATCCATCTGCTTGCATTTGCTCCAGCAATAACGGTTCCTTTTACCAAAGTATAACCTAAAAGCAACCATACTACAGGCAACATTACTTTTGAAATGGCTCTAAAATAATGATATGGCACTTTATGTATCCAGTAGATTATGGTAAAACCAATACAAATGTGAGCAAAATGTTTGACTAAATAACCTAGCGTATTTCCTGTTCCGTGACCCATATAAGCAAGATTACTACTTGCACTAAAAACAGGCATAAACGAAAACAAAGCTAATAAAGCCACGAATGACCATATTACTTTATCTCCTTTTAAATTGTTTATTAGTTGCTTCATTATCTAGCTATTTGAAATATTATTTATTATAAATTCTGAACTGCATTTTTAAATTGTCGTCCTCTATCCTCATAGTTTTCAAACAAATCGAAACTAGCACATGCTGGAGATAATAATACAGCGTCCCCTTTTTCTGCTAGTCTTTGAGCCATTTTTACAGCATCATTCATATTGTCAACTTCAATCATCATATCTACAACATTTCCAAAGGCATCAATAATCTTTTTATTATCAACACCAAGACAAACAATTGCTTTTACTTTTTCGTGAACAAGCGACATTAATTCGCTATAATCGTTTCCTTTATCTACACCACCAACTATCCAAATTGTTGGCACATTCATACTATCTAAAGCAAAAAAAGCTGCATTTACATTAGTTGCTTTTGAGTCATTTATATATTGTACGTTTTGAATTTTTAGTACTTTCTCTAAACGATGCTCAACACCTTGAAAATTGGATAAACTTTCTCTGATTGTAGCCTTTCGAATTTGCAACAATTTTGCTACAGAGGTTGCCGCCATTGCGTTTTTCATATTGTGCTTTCCTTCTAGCGCAATATATTCAGTTTCCATGATGAACTCTTCTTCGTTGATGTTTACTTCCATTTTTTTGTCTTTTATAAATGCTCCTTTTTCGAATGTTTTTGTTAGCGAAAAAGGAATTAATTGGGCTTTTGTTTTATTGTTTTTAAACCATTCTGCAATTGCTTCATCATCTGCGTCATAGATGAGAAAATCATCCTTGGTCTGGTTCATTGTTATTCTAAATTTTGAAGCAATGTAATTTTCATATTTATTGTCATATCGATCTAAATGATCTGGACTTATGTTTGTAATGATTGCTATCTCTGGTTTGTAATTAGTAATACCATCTAATTGAAAACTACTTAATTCAAGCACATAATATTCATAATTGTCTTCGGCAACTTGCCAAGCAAAACTCTTTCCGATGTTACCTGCTAAACCAACATTTAATCCAGCTGATTTTAGAATATGATAGGTTAACATTGTTGTGGTTGTTTTGCCATTACTTCCTGTTATCCCAATTGTTTTTGCATTAGTAAAAGGCGCAGCAAATTCAATTTCAGAAATAACTGGAATTTTTAATTCTTTTAATTTTTTGACAATTGGTGATTTATCTGGAATTCCAGGGCTTTTCATCACCACATCAGCATTTAAAATCTTTTTTTCGGTATGGGTTTCTTCTTCCCATTTTATTCCATTAATTGTAAGAACTTCTTTATAATTTGGTTTTATTTTTCCAAAATCAGAAACAAAAACCTCATACCCTTTTTGTCTTCCTAGTATGGCTGTACCAACACCGCTTTCTCCACCACCAAGTATAACTAGCCTTTTCATTATCTTAATTTTAGAGTCACAATTGAGAGAATGGCTAGTAATATTCCAACAATCCAAAAACGGGTTACAATTTTACTTTCGTGATAGCCTTTCTTTTGGTAATGATGATGCAAAGGAGACATTAGAAAAATTCTTCTTCCTTCTCCAAATCTCTTTTTAGTGTATTTGAAATAAGAAACCTGCAACACCACTGATAAATTTTCTACTAGAAAAATTCCGCATAATAATGGAATAAGCATTTCTTTTCTGACTGATATAGCTAAAACTGCAATAATTCCACCAATAGTTAAACTTCCAGTATCACCCATAAAAACTGTTGCTGGATAGGAATTATACCATAAAAACCCAATTAACGCTCCGCTAAATGCTGCAATAAAAACGGTCATTTCTCCCGAATTTGGGATGTACATAATATTTAAATAGCTTGAGAAAATAATATTCCCTGAAACGAAAGTAAAAATCCCAAGTGCTACTACTGAGATGGCAGAAGTTCCTGCGGCTAAACCATCAATGCCATCGGTAAGATTTGCTCCGTTTGAAACTGCAGTGATGATAAAAATCACTATTGGAATGAACACAATCCAAGCCCAATTTTCATAACCTTTGCCAGCCCAAGAAATTAATTCGGCATAATCAAACTCATTATTTTTGAAAAAAGGAATTGTAGTTGCAGTTGATTTTTCTTCAATTGGAGCTTGAGAAATTATATTTTCGGTTTGATTGATTTCTACTGTTTTTACTTTGTCTTTTCTAATAGTAACACCAGGATGCAAATACAAAACCGAACCAACAATTAAGCCTAATCCTACTTGACCAAAAACTTTAAAAACACCTTTTAGTCCTTGCTTGTCTTTTTTAAATATTTTTATATAATCATCTATAAAACCAATAGTTCCCATCCAAAGTGTAGTTACCACCAATAATATAATGTAGATATTGTTGAGTTTTGTTAAGAGCACAACTGGTATTAACGTTGCAAAAATGATGATTAAACCACCCATTGTTGGTGTTCCTGCTTTTTCGTTTTGGCCTGCTAAACCCAATTCTCTAACAGTTTCTCCCACTTGTTGATTTCTTAAAAAGGCAATAATTCTTTTACCGTAAATAGTTGATAATGACAACGAAAGCAAAATTGCCAATGCCGATCTAAAAGTTATATATTGAAAAACTCCAGTTCCTGGAATATTTAAAACCTTATGTAGATATTCAAATAAATAGTATAACATATCTTTTTTTGAGTTGATTAATAAGTTATTTGTTGAGTTGTTCTAATAGTTCTTTTACAATTTGCATATCATCAAAATCATATTTCACACCTTGAATTTCTTGATAGGTTTCGTGTCCTTTTCCAGCAATTAAAATAATATCATTTGGTTTTGCCAATTGGCAAGCTGTTTTTATAGCTTGTTTTCTATCTTCAATAGAAATTGTTTTTTTATAATTTTGTGGTTCAACTCCTGCTTCCATTTCTGCAATAATCATTGATGGATTTTCAGTTCTAGGATTATCAGATGTTATGATGACTTTATCACTTAATGTCGAAGAAATATTGGCCATAATAGGCCGTTTTGTTTTATCACGATCACCGCCACAACCAACAACTGTTATTAGTTGTTCGTTTTTGGTTCTTATATCGTTTATGGTTTTTAGTACATTATCTAAAGCATCTGGTGTGTGTGCATAATCTACAATTGCAGTAATATTTTCATTTGAAATGATATATTGAAAACGTCCAGATACACTTTCCAACTCAGACATTATACGTAATACCTCTAGGCTTTCCATACCTAATTCTACTGCTGTACCATATATTGCTAAAAGATTATAAGCATTGAAAGTTCCAATTAATCTTACCCAAACTTCATTGTCATTTATTTTCAATAACAATCCCGATAATTGATTTTCTAGGATTTGAGCTTTATAATTAGAATATGATTTTAGAGCATAAGTCAATTTTCTGGCATTTGTGTTTTGCAACATTACCAATCCGTTTTTGTCATCAATATTGGATAATGCAAAAGCTGATTTAGGTAAATTATCAAAAAATGATTTTTTTACATCTCTATATTCTGCAAAACTGGTATGATAATCTAAATGGTCGTGAGATAGATTTGTAAAAATACCACCTGTGAAAAATAACCCTTCTGTTCTTTTTTGATGAATTCCGTGTGAACTCACTTCCATAAAACAATATTCAACACCAGCTTCTAGCATTGCAGCCAAATAATAATTTATTGTGATTGAATCTGGAGTGGTATGAGTTGCTTTATACTCCATTTCATCAACCAATATTTTTACGGTAGAAAGTAAGCCAACTTTAAAACCTGCTTTTTTGAATAATTGATACAATAAAGAAGCAATTGTTGTTTTGCCATTGGTACCAGTAACTCCAACTAATTTTATTTCTTGTGACGGATTTCCGTAAAAATTTGCAGCAAGAAAAGCCAAAGCTTTGTTGGTGTCTTTTACTTGAATATAAGTGATGCCTTCAACCGTTATCTCTGGAAAAATATCACAAACAATAGCAATAGCACCAAGATTGATTGCTTTTTCAATAAATTCATGCCCATCAGAAACAGTTCCACGAATAGCAACAAAGACATCATTTGCTACAATTTTTCTGGAATCAAATTCCATTTTATTGATGCAAATATCTGTTGAACCTTTTACAGCTTCAATAGCAACTTTGTATAATATATCTTTTAAAACGATCACGATAATTCTAATATTATGGTTGTATTTTTATCTATATTTTGACCCGGCAATATGGATTGGGATTTTACTTTACCATATCCAACAACTTTTACTTTCATCCCTAAATTGCCTAATAATGCTGCGGCATCCATACCAGACATTCCTTTTAAATTTGGAATTAGATTTTGTTTTTTCTGAGCTTTTGTATAATAATCTGAATAATTATTCTCTTGTTTGGCATTCTTTTTATTCAAATTTTTAATTTCATTTGTTGATGGCGCATCTGTAAAAATCTTTTGTGCAATTCTTTTAAAAACAGGTCCAGCAACATCGGCTCCGTAATAATCATTTTTTGAAGTATTAGGTTCGTGAACGACTACAATACAAGAATATTTAGGGTTTTCTGCAGGAAAATAACCAACAAAAGAAGAGATGTAATGCTTCTCTACTCCACCATTTTTAGCATAATTGGCTTGAGCAGTTCCTGTTTTTCCAGCCATCGAAAAATCTTTCGAATACAGTTTTGCGCCAGTTCCCTTTTTTACAACATTTGCCAAAACAGCTTTTAATTTTAATAATGTTTCTTTAGAGCAGATTTTCGGGTTGATAACTTCGGTATTGAATTTTTTGATGGTTTTATTCCATTCTTTAATTTCTGAAACAAATTGAGGTTTAACCATAACACCATTATTTGCAACAGCATTATAGAAAGTCAATGTTTGCAATGGCGTTATTGAAACTCCATAACCAAAAGCCATCCAAGGTAAAGAAATGTTTGACCAGTTTTTGTCACTTGGTTGTGGTACAAAAGGAATTCCTTCTCCTTTTATTGGTAAGCCCAAAGGTTTGTTTAAACCATAAGCATTTAGATGATTTACAAATTGAGTTGGATCGTTTTTATAATTGTTATAAACCGCTTGTACAAGAACGGTATTTGAAGAAACTTCAAATCCTTTTGCTAATGAAATCTTGCCATAACCACCTTCGTGAGAATCTCTTACTTTTTTACCTGAGTACATAATAATTCCGCCTTGAGTATCATATACAGCACTTGTGTCAACTTTTTTGTCTTCTAAAAGAGCCATTAAATCTGCCAATTTATAAGTCGAACCTGGTTCGTGAGATTCTGCTATTGCATAATTTGTGGTTTCGTAATAAGTACTGTCCTTTGACTTTCCTAAATTAGAAATTGCTTTAATTTGACCTGTTTTGGTTTCCATAACAACCACACAACCGTGATCTGCTTGGTATAATTGCAATTGTTTTAATAATGCGTGGTGAGCAATATCTTGAATATAAACATCCAATGTTGAAATAATATCGTACCCATCTTGAGGATCTACTTCGTTTATATCTCGAATAGGTTTCCATTGTCCTTGAGCAATTTTTTGCTTTAGAATTTTACCGTCTTTACCATTTAAATATTTTCTAAAAGCCCATTCTATACCTTTTCCGTCAGCAGTGCCATTTGGAGTGACTCTTTCATAACCAATTGTTCTTTCTGCAATTTTACCTATTGGATGTTCTCTAACGGTTTGTTGTTCTGTAATAATGCCACCTTTATAAGCACCTAAATTAAAGAGTGGAAAGTTTTTTATTTTGATATATTCTGTATAGCTTAAATCTCTTGCAACCAAAAAATAACGATTTTTATTTGCTCTTGCTTTTCGCATTTCAGATTGAAATTTACTACTTGATTTTCCTAAAAGTAAAGCCAATGAATCTGACAATGCTTTAACATTTTTATCAAATGATTCTGCTTTTGGAGCAACAGCATCAAAACGGATGGTGTAATTAGGAATTGAAGTTGCTAATAAACTTCCGTCTGAAGAATAAATATTTCCTTTATTGGCTGGAATTACAAAATTTCTTACAGTTCGTTCTTTGGCAAGTTTTCTATAAGCATCACCTTGAACCCATTGAATATTGGTTAACTTTATGACAACAGCAATTGCCATCAAAAAGATGCAAAATGCTACTAAATAGATTCGATAAGTGATGTATTTATCTTCTACTGCCATAATTTTTTGAAGAAATTCGTTTCTTCTGCTTTTTTTACTTTAATTTTTGTTGGCGGAACCGATGATGGGAAAATCTCTTTTGCCACCATTTTTTCAGAAACTGTTGATTCCATTTTTAGTTTCATAAGTTCAGATCTTCTGTCTACAAATTCAGAACGCAATTCTTTTACTTCATTTGTCAAAGCGATTATTCTAAAAACCTTACGCTCATAACTTTGAGTATTTGCAATCATAATTATGGCAAGGAGAATAATAAATAGAATAAACCGCCAGTTTTTTGCTGCGTTTGCATCTTCATTGATTAAGAATCTTGCTTTTAATATGCTATAAACACCATTTTTCATTAGGCTCTTTTTTCTGCAATTCTCAATTTTGCACTACGTGCTCTATTGTTTATTTTTATTTCTGCATTATCAGGAACAATTAATTTCCCTATTGTTATAAATGGTACCGAAAAATTTCCGAAAAAATCTCGTTCTGGTTCACCTTCAAACATTCCGTTTTTGATGTATCGTTTTACTAATCTGTCTTCTAATGAATGATAGGAAATAACGCTCAAACGTCCGTTTGGATTCAATAAGTCTAATGATTGGGTTAAAAATTCTTTCAAAACATCCATTTCTTGATTGACTTCAATTCGAATGGCTTGATACATTTGTGCCAATATCTTATTGCTAATATGAGCTGGTAAAAAACGGCTAAGGACAAACTTTAAATCATCTGTAGTTTTTATTGGACCTTCTTCTCTCGCAGCAAGTATTGTTTTTGCAATTGCTGGAGCATTTTTTAATTCGCCATAATCTAAAAAAACACGCCTCAAATTGGCTTCATCATATTCATTGACAACATTATAGGCGCTCAATTCATTTTTTTGATTCATTCGCATATCAAGATCAGCTTCAAAACGAGTTGAAAATCCTCTCTCGGCAACATCAAACTGATGTGATGAAACACCCAAATCAGCTAATATACCGTCGACACTTTTAATATTATGAAATCGTAAAAAACGCTTGATGTATCTAAAATTTTCATTTATCAAAACAAATCTTTCATCATCAATAGCATTTGCTAGAGCATCTTCATCTTGGTCAAAAGCAAAAAGTTTACCGTTTGGACCCAAATGTTTTAAGATTTCGGTTGAGTGACCACCGCCACCAAAAGTAACATCGACATAAACGCCGTCGGGTTTTATATTTAAACCTTCAACAGAAGCTTGAAGCAATACAGGATTATGATATTCCATTGTCATCATCATTTACATTACCCATTACATCTTCGGCCAAATCAGCAAAATCTATAACAGAATCATCAATTGCTTTTTCGTATAAATCTTTATCCCAAATCTCAACAATATTTACAGCCGATGACAATACTAAATCTTTGGAAATTGAAGCAAAAACCACCAAATCTTTTGGAATTAATAATCTCCCTAAATTGTCTATCTCAACCACTTTTACACCTGCAGTAAAACGACGAATGAAATCGTTATTTTTCTTTACAAATCGATTGAGTTTGTTGATTTTTTGCATCATCAAATTCCATTCTTGCATTGGATACAACTCTAAACAAGGTTGAAAAACAGAACGCTTCAAGACAAAGCCGTCTTGGAGTGAAGAAGTCAATTGCTTTTTTAAAGGCGCTGGAATGAGCAACCTTCCTTTGGCATCGACTTTACATTCATATGTTCCTACAATTGAGTTCAAAAAAATGGTTTTAAAAATGAATTGAGCAAAAATATAAAAATTATTACCACATTTTACCACATTATACCACTTTGTTAATAAGTTTTACCACTTTAACACACAATTCAATAATTATCTCAATTTAACAGTCAATTACTTATTTAACAAATTGTTAAGAAATATCATATACTTCGAAAAATACTTCAATAATGAAATAGATTTAGAAATAATATTGAGGATTTGATAAGGAATTAGACTAATATGAAAATTCAAGAAAAGACTTAATTAATTTTAGATTTAATTTTAAAAAAAAATATTTTTTGTTTTTAAAATTTTATGGAAACATTCTTGTTTAGCTATAAAATCATATATTTGTCGCGATATGAAAAGCCAAATCAACTAATGGAACACGTTTTAAAAAAAGAAGGCAAATACACCTATTTTGAAGCTGGAGAAGGAACTCCAATAATTATTTTACACGGATTGATGGGTGGATTAAGCAATTTTGATGGTGTTGTAAACTATTTTCCAAACAAAGGATATAAAGTTGTGATACCTGAGTTGCCTATTTATACTCAAAATATTTTGAAAACCAATGTAAAAGCTTTTGCAAAATATGTAAAAGATTTTATAACCTTCAAAGGATTTGATCGTGTAATTTTGTTAGGAAATTCACTTGGTGGCCATATTGCTTTGTACCATACCAAAATGTATCCTGAAAAAATGCTTGGGTTAATAATTACCGGAAGTTCTGGCCTTTACGAAAGTGCTATGGGTGATAGTTATCCTAGACGTGGTGATTATGATTATATTCAAAAGAAAGCAGAAGCGGTTTTTTATGACCCAAAAATAGCAACTAAAGAAATTGTTGACGAAGTTTATTCGATGGCAAACGATCGCATCAAATTGATAAAAACACTTACAATTGCAAAAAGTGCCATTCGTCATAATATGGCCAAAGATTTACCAAAAATGCATGTGCCAACTTGCATTATTTGGGGTAAAAATGATATGGTTACACCTCCAGATGTTGCTGAAGAATTTCATAAACTTTTGCCTCATTCTTCATTATACTGGATTGACAAATGTGGTCACGCTGCAATGATGGAGCATCCACAAGAATTTAATGAACTTATGTTTGCTTGGTTAAAAAAGAGCGAACTATAATCAATAAACCATACAATTTGAACCACTATTTTTAGAATAATAATTCCTAAAATAGTGGTTCTTTTTTTGACTAACTTTGCCAAAATTATTTTTTTTATGAAAATTAATACCGCTGAATTTATTATTAGCAACTCTGAAGTAGACAAATGTCCGAAAGACTTTTTGCCAGAATATGCTTTTATAGGAAGGTCAAATGTTGGAAAATCATCATTGATAAACATGTTGACCAATCATAAAAATTTAGCTAAAACTTCTGGAAGACCAGGAAAAACGCAGTTAATCAATCATTTTAAAATAAACAACAATTGGTTTCTTGTAGATTTACCAGGTTATGGTTATGCCAAAGTTTCTAAAAAAACTAAATCAGTTTTCCAGCAATTTATCACTGATTATTTTGAAAAAAGAGAACAACTTGTTTGTGCTTTTGTTTTGATAGATATTCGACACGAAGCACAAAATATCGATTTGGAGTTTATGGAATATATGGGCGAAAGTGAAATTCCGTTTTGTATTATTTTTACCAAAGCCGACAAGATTAGCAAAGTTAAAATTGATTCGCATGTTGCAGCTTACAAAAAGAAACTCTTTGCTAACAATTGGGCCGAAATGCCACCTTATTTTGTGACTTCTGCCACTGAACAAACCGGAAAAGAAGAATTACTTACTTATATTGATGAAGTAAACCAAGAGGTTTTTAAAAACAATAGCGAATTCTAAGAATTACTTCAAATCTAATTTCTCTGCAAAATAATCACAGAAATCTTTCATAGTAGCGGTCATTTTTTCATCGTTTGTAGCGCGATTAAAAGTATCTGACATGGCAACAAGTGTTTGATGAAAAAACAATTTCATTTCGTCTACTGGCATATCTTTGGTCCATAAATCTATACGCAACGATTCTTTAGCTTTACTGTCCCAGATTGAGAGCATTATTGCTTTTGCTTCTTCGGCATTTACACCTCCATCTTGTGCAGTCCACGTTAGTTTTTCTGGAACTCTATTTTCGTCAAGTTCTACTATGAATTTTATTTCTGAAGTAATTGTATTTGCCATTATTTTTTTGGTTTGTATTTTGATTTTTCGAATAATTCTTTTGCATCCATTGCCAATAATTGCTTTGTAGAAACCTCTTTGTTGTTCTCTGCAAAGGAACGTACCATTTGCCAACCAATCCAAGTTCCTACTCTTCCTGGAGATTCATTATCGATTTCTAGATAAAATTTAGAAAAGGGTGCTGGATTGATAAATCGTGAAGCTAATTTAGTGTCGTTGTCATACAACAATTCTTTTTCAATGAAATAGCGCCACATATAACTTTCGTTTTCTTGACACCATATAATTTGTTCTGGTTTGTACCCTATTTTGTCTGCATCGTTGTATTCTGGCAACAATAAATCTTTGAGATACAATTGTTTTCCTGCATAGATCATTTCGGCAAGTAAGGTTTTGTCTGTAGGTGGCATTATTTTTCCTTGAGAAAAACCAGATACAATATCAGGCAGGATTTGATTTTGCTCAAAATTTTGTTTTAAATAATCTGGAAATTGGTAAAACTTATGATCTTTACCAAGATACAACTCTAAAGAAATTATAAGCATCTCTTGGGTATAAATTACTTTGGTATTATAATCCATTTCGGAGATTATGGTATATACTTTTGGTGTTTTGGTATCTGGAAAATAATATTTGATGTGTTTGAACAGCTCTTCTATTTGAGTGGTTTCGGTCTCAAAATTGGAATATTTTTTTTGCACTTCTGCATACAATTCTCTCCATTGTGGGTTTTGCATTTTTTCTTTCCAAACATTATCGTCATTACCTTGTGGGAAGAAAAAAGGGTATTCTTGTTTGAGTTGTTCTAAATCATTAGGGTTGGTTTCAAAAAATGCCTTGTCAAAACGATTGACTTTTAAAGTTACCGGAATTGCTTCAACGGCTTGTTCTGTCTTGCTTTTTTGGGTACAAGAACTTACGACTATGATAAGTATAAAAAAGAGAATGGTTTTTTTCATTATTTGTTTTTTAGCCCTGATGGAAGCGGTATCCTTTCTTGTCTTGAACTTTTTTCAAGACAAGAAAGATATAGCGTACAGCAGGAAATAGCTTCTGATATCTAGTATTGTCAAATGACATTAACGGAAACAGATTTATTTTATTATTTTTGCAAAGATACATTGCTGTATTTTAAATTTTCTAAAATTATGCCTAAAAAAAGTACTCTTGACATAGAAAAAGTAAATCTTCATATTGTAAACTGGCTAAAAACCTATGCCGAAAATGCAAAAGTTAACGGTTTTGTTGTTGGAATTTCTGGCGGTGTTGACTCGGCTGTAACCTCAACATTGTGTGCGCAAACAGGATTTAAGGTTTTGTGTGTAGAAATGCCAATTCATCAAGCTGTAAGCCATGTTTATCGTGGTCGTGAACATATTGAGCAATTGAAAAAGCGTTTTTCGAATGTGAGTAATATTGAAGCTGACTTGACTTCGGTTTTTGAAGATTTTAAAAAACAAGTTCCAATGACTGCTGATGACCATAAAGTACATCTCTCGCTTGCCAACACAAGAGCTCGTTTGAGAATGGCTACTCTATATTATTTTGCAGGAATCAATGGTTTGTTGGTTGCTGGTACTGGAAATAAGGTTGAGGATTTTGGGGTAGGGTTTTATACAAAATATGGTGATGGTGGTGTAGATTTGAGTCCAATTGCTGATTTAATGAAGTCTGAAGTGTATGCTTTGGGAAAATATTTGAATATTCCAGAGTCTATTTTGAATGCAGCTCCAACTGATGGACTGTTTGGTGATGATAGATCTGACGAAGATCAACTTGGTGCAAGTTATGATGAATTAGAATGGGCAATGTTGGAAAAAGAAGCTGGAAAAACAGTAAATGATTTTTCTGACAGAAAAAAAGAGGTTTTTGAAATATACTTAAGACTTAATAAAAGTAATCAACACAAAATGAATGCCATACCGGTTTGTTTAGTTCAACGAGATTAATCGCTTTTTATCTGATAAATTTGAATTTGTATTATTTTATTAGTTAAATTTACAGTCCCTATATCTATAAAACAATTCTTAAAAAATTAACATTATGATTAAAGTTTGTTTAGCTGATAACTACCCAGTTGTGCATTTTGGAGTAAAATCATACTTCAAAGACCATGCAGACATTAGCATTGTTGCCAATGTTGGAAATTTCTCTATGGTTAAAGATGTACTTTATACTAAAGAGATTGATATATTAATATTAGACTTAGATTTAGATGGTCTTTCGAGTATCTATGAACTGAAAGCTGTAATAAAGAATTATACAAAAACCAAAGTAATTATTTTTAGTAGTTATACTGAACAAGTTTATGCGCCAAATGCCATTAAAGCTGGTGTTTCTGGATATGTACATAAAACTGCCAAATTAGAAACTCTAGGAATTGCAATTACAAAAGTATACCAAGGTCAGATTATTATGAATGACCAATTGAAAAGAAATCTTGCTCTAATTGCTAAACAAAACAAAAGTGAGCGTTTGTATAGAAAACTTTCTAACCGCGAAATAGAAGTTTTGCGTTACCTAAGTAATGGTAAAAAGAACAATGAGATTTCGGCAATTTTAGGTTTGAACGAAAAAACAATTAGTACATATAAATTGAGATTGTTAACCAAACTTAATGTGACTAATCTTGTTGATTTGGTAAACAAAGCAAAAACTCTAGAAATAGTTTAATTATAACGAGACATTACTCTACCTAATTTTTTCGAAAAGGAATTAATCAATTTATAATAATCCATTGCCATAGATAATGGTTCTGTATTGTCTGAATCTGGTTCTGATGATATTGAGCCTTTTAATTCTTCGATAATTCTGTCTACTAGAAACCAACGCATTGTAAGTATTGTTTCAGAAACATATTGACCAATGGTTTGATCTTTTTGCTTCACAATAATATGTTGACCTTCCCAATTATGGAGGGTTTGCTGTTCTTCGAGCATCAAAATATCGGTTACTTCTTGAGCAAATTCGGGTTCGAGTTGCATTAAGTATTGCTCAATTTGAAATGTTTCGTTTTGATTATAAAATGAAATCAAATGATTGTAGATATCACGAAACAAAGGATTGGCCAATTCAACTTCATCTTCCTGTAAACTCAAATAAATACGTTGATGCACTTTATATTCTTTTTTCTCGATAATATTTTCTATTTCGCCTTCTTCATTGGTTTTTAAAAGTACATCTTCAAATTCTTCTGTGCTGTTACCGTAAAGCAATAAAATTTCTATAATTTTTCGTTCTAATTGATACAGTACATCAACTTTCTCTACAGCAATAGGATTATCATTTTTTACAACTTCAAAAGCTTTTTGGTCTTGTTTTAGTTTTTTACCTGTTTCTGTAATATCTTTTTGAACGAGTTGTGCCAAGGTATTGAGCAAAACTTGTTCTGAAATATCCATTATTCTAGAACATTCTTGAATATAGATTTCTCTTTTGATACGATCTGGAATTTTAGAAATACTAGTGACCATATCCCGAATCAAATCGGCTTTTTTGATAGGATCATTTTTTGCTTCATTCATTAACAACGAAGCCTTGAATTGTATAAAATCTTTTGAGTTTTCGTCAAGATATTTTATCAACTCTTCGAGTGGTGTTTTCTTTGCAAAACT
Source organism: Flavobacterium sp. (assembly GCA_043731625.1). GTDB lineage: Bacteria > Bacteroidota > Bacteroidia > Flavobacteriales > Flavobacteriaceae > Flavobacterium. The sequence continues at coordinate 24,021 of JAYTIV010000228.1, forward strand.
ATCTGGATCTTCGCCTTCTGGAAAAGTACATACACGCACATTCATTCCTTCTTCAAGAATCAAATCGATTCCGCGAATAGATGCTCGAAGTCCAGCTGCATCTCCATCATAAAGCACCGTAATGTTTTTGGTTAATCTATTGACTAACCGAATCTGATCTGGTGTCAACGCTGTTCCTGAAGAAGCGACAACATTTTCTATACCCGTTTGGTTGAACTGAATTACATCTGTATATCCTTCAACCAAATAACAATTATTTAGTTTGGCAATAGCTTGTTTGGCTTGAAAAATACCATACAACACTTTGCTTTTATGATAAATATCGCTTTCTGGCGAATTGAGATATTTGGCTGCTTTTTTATCATTGGTTAATATTCTTCCTCCAAAACCCAGAATTCTACCAGACATACTTTGAATAGGAAACATTACTCTTCCTCTAAATCTATCGATAAGTTTATCGTCTTTGACAATTGTAAGTCCTGTACTTTCAAGAAATTCAATTTTATACCCTTTCCCTAAAGCTTCTTTTGAAAAAGAATCCCAAACTTCTGGCGAATATCCCAAAGCAAACTTTTTGATCGTATCAGCACTAAAACCGCGTTCTTTAAAATAAGAATATCCTATGGCTTTGCCTTCTTCTGAATTTAATAAGGTGTCTTGAAAATAGTTTTTGGCAAACTCCGATACGAGATACATACTTTCGCGAACATCTGTATTGGCTTTTTCTTCTTGAGTTTGTTCGGTTTCTTCAATTTCGATATTGTATTTTTTTGCTAAATATCGAATCGCTTCTGGATAAGTAAAATGCTCATGCTCCATTAAAAAAGCTACTGCATTTCCTCCTTTTCCCGAACTAAAATCTTTCCAGATTTGTTTGACTGGCGAAACCATAAATGATGGTGAACGTTCGTCAGAAAATGGGCTTAACCCTTTGAAATTTGAACCTGCACGTTTGAGTTGTACAAAATCGCCAATAACCTCTTCTACTCGAGCGGTTTCGAAAACGGTGTCTATAGTGGCTTTTGTAATCAATTTATTTGTGCTAAGTTGTAATCAACAAAGTTACAAAGTTTTTTATGTAAAAAACCCTTTAGAAGATCGAAACTCCAAAAGGGTTTTGAAAAATATAAACTAATGCAATCTAACTCTAATTAAAATCAAATCTAATTCCTAATGAAATGTTTTTTTGATCTACAGCATTGTTTTGAAATACTGGATTCAAGTCATATTTTGCATATAAACTTACTTCGTCATAACCAATGTATGCACTTACACCATAGATAAAATCATTTACATTAAAATCTCCTTTTGTTTTTTGAGTTACATCATTTCCTGTTGCATCTTCAAAACATAAAATTTGTTTCGATTTTACATTTACTCCAGCATATCCACCAAATCCCATTCTGAAACTTTCGTATGTTTTAAAAATAGTTTTATCGTCTTTGATTTCTTTTTTAGTAAAATCGAATTCTAAATGAGCTGGCACAACCAAATAAACATTTCTGAATCTTGAATCTTCTAGATTTATTCCACTTACTGCATGGTTGGTTTGTTTTCCATCAACTACATAAAAACGATTATCAGTTGGTCGTAAATTGTTATACATTAATGACATTCCGTATTTTGCATGAAGCAAATTATTGTTTTTCAAAATTCGAGAATTATAACTCAATCCCCATTCGTAGAAATGTGATCCTAGATATTTAAAATTAGAATTAGCAACTGCATTATTGGTAACCAAATTATTAAATCCTATTGCAAAAACAAATTGCGAAGTAGTTCTTTTTTCTCTTTTATCTAATTTATCTTTCACTTTCATATTTGGAAAAGAAAAAGAATATCTCCTAGTTGAATCTTGTTCTTTTATTTTGCCATCCACTTTTTGTTGCACTAAGTCTTTTAGTTCTTCCTGAGCTTGAGTTACTTTAAATTCGATTGTTTTGGCTCTTTCGCTTGCTAATTTCATTTTTTTCTCATCGGCTTGTTCTTTTGTAATCAAGCCTTTTTCGAGTTCTTGATTTACAGCTTCAACTTCTAGTTTTAAAGCTGCTTTTTCGTCTTTTGTAATGCTTTCTATTTTTGAAGCTATTATTTTTGCACGTGATTCAAAAGTTTCCTGAGCAAAAACTTTGGTTAAAAATAGGCATAAGAATCCTGCTAAGTAAACGGTAAAATTTCTCATAATGTTTAGATTTAAATTTGATTAATGATTTATTGTTGGTTGCGATTGGCCAAAGCCTGTTTCACAGATTTATAATTTTTATCGATTTTTTTTATCACTTTTTCTCTAAAAGAAAGCTCTAACTCTCCATCTACTTGAGAGAGTAAAGAATTGGCATCCACTTTTATTTTAGAATTTGAAATCGAATTTTGAGCAACTTGATCCACATTAGCAACAATTTGCTGTGGAATGTTATTTATTGGTTTCTCTATATTTTGAATTTCGTTTTTTTGACTAGTTTCTATAGTTTTAGAGTTTTCTGCAATTTGATTTTGATTGTTTTGATTATTGATGATTGAAACCTTATCTGATGTTGTTTCTTTTTTAGAATTTGATTTAATTTTTTTGGAATCTATTATCGAAGCAACGACTTCGTTTTGAATAATTTCTGGTTGAGTAACTTGTACTTTTTCTGGAATTGCAGTTTCGTTAGAATTGTTTTCTATAACAACGCTGTTTCTTTTTACATCTATTACCTCTTCGGTTTGACTAAAAAAAATGGCTCCAACAAAAATAAAACCTATGATACTTGCTGCAATATACAGCCATCCAAAACTTTCTTTTGGTTTGTTTTCTTCAGCAACAGTAAGCATCGCGTCTAATCTGTCCCAAGCATTTTCGCTGGGTTGAATTTCTCGCTGATTGAGTTTGTTTTTAAAATCGGTTTCTAATTTATTCGGTGCCATTACTGTAATTTTTTAACTTCATTATTTGTTCTTGCAACATTTTTCTAGCGTGTGATAATTGCGATTTTGATGTTCCTTCATTGATTCCCAACATCGTTGCAATTTCCTGATGTTTATAACCTTCGATTGCATAGAGATTAAAAATCATTTTATATCCTTCGGGCAAACTGTCTATGAGAAACTGAATATCGTTTACATTAAAATTACTTTCTATATTATTAAAACTGTCTTCTTTATAAAATTCATCTTCTAGAAAACTTACTTTCTTATGCACTCTGATATAGGAGATACATTCGTTTATCATAATTCGTCTTATCCAACCTTCAAAGCTTCCTTTATGTTCAAAATTTTTAAGATTGGCAAAAACTTTCATAAAAGCAGTAATCATTAAATCTTCGGCGTGATGTAAATCTTTGATGTATTGTCGGCAAACACTTAACATTTTTGGAGCAAACTTAGAATAAATCACTTGTTGAGCTTGACGATTATTACTAACCGCTAATTTGATTAATTCTTCTTCTTCTTGATGTAAATTAATGACTTTCATAAATAATTTTCAAATTCAATTTCAATTCTATTAATTGATTTTTGTAATTGAAGTTGTTATTGAATTGACTTCTATTAGCATAGACGCAATAGTTTTGAAAAAGGTTGCACGATACAAAATATTATTTTGACATTATTTTAAAAACCCTTATCATCAAAGGGATTGTGGATGAAAAAAAATTATATTTTTCTTTCAATTACATAATTCACCATCAAAATCAAAGCCTCTTTATATTCTGTTTCAGGATAATTTTGCAAAAGCAACAAAGCTTCTTGTTGAAAAGCTATCATTTTTTGTTCGGCATAAAGTAATCCATTTTTATTTTTTACAAACGAAATTACTTCTTTGACTCTCTTTTTATCTTTGTTATGGTTTTTAATGGAGTTTATTAACCACGATTTTTCTTTAGAAGTGCAATTATTAAGAACATAAATCAGCGGCAATGTCATTTTTTGTTCTTTGATATCAATTCCGGTTGGTTTGCCAATGGCCTCATCAGTATAATCAAAAAGATCGTCTTTGATTTGAAAAGCCATTCCGATGAGTTCACCAAATTTTCGCATATTTTCAACTTGAACCGCATCATCTATTACCGATTTTGCACCAAGAGCACAACAAGCAGCAATTAAAGTAGCTGTTTTTTTTCGGATAATTTCATAATACACTTCTTCAATAATGTCTAATCTTCGGGCTTTTTCTATTTGCAATAATTCGCCTTCACTCATTTCGCGAACAGCAACAGAAATAATTTTCAACAAATCGAAATCGCCATTATCAATAGAGAGCAATAATCCTTTGGAGAGCAAATAATCTCCAACAAGTACTGCAATTTTATTTTTCCATAAAGCATTGATGGAGAAAAACCCTCTTCTTCTATTACTATCATCAACTACATCGTCGTGAACTAATGTTGCCGTATGTATTAATTCTATTACAGATGCACCACGATAGGTTCTTTCATTTACATTTCCGTCAGACAACATTTTGGCAGTAAGAAAAACAAACATAGGTCGCATTTGTTTTCCTTTTCTGTTGACAATATAATACGTGATTCTGTTGAGTAACGCCACTTGTGAAGTCATCGATTCGTAGAACTTTTTTTCGAAAAGTTCCATTTCGATTTGAATGGGTTTTTTTATTTGTGAAGTGATATTCATTAATACTTCAAAGATACTTAATCTTATTTGAGTTCCAAAAGTTAAAATTTGTATTTTTTATATCATATGATTAAACTTTATTACATTAGTATAGTCTTAACTAAAACTTAAAAAATCAGTAATTATGAAAACAAGATTAATATTAGGATTTGCAATTGCAATTTTAACGATTGGTTGCAGTAAAAATGATGAAACAGAAAAATCAACAATTAATCAGGAAGAAGCAACTATTAATGCAAAGATTGACATTGCCAATGATGATGTTTCTAATATTGTAGAAGAACAAGAAAGTAATTCGTATGCCAATACTTCTGGAAGATATAGTGATAGCAGTACCTCGTTATTATCAGATTGTGCTTATATAACAAGAGTTCCTGCTTTTGGAACACCATTAACTCCAGGTGAAACAGTTACCAAAACAATCGATTTTAGTCACTTTAGCGCTGATGGTTGCACACTTGCAAATGGAAATGTTTTAAAAGGAAAGGTGATTATTACTTTCGTTTTTCAACCTAATGCACCGACTCATACGATAACTTATACTTTTGATAATTTCTATCATAACGCCATTAAAATTGTAGGAACAAAAACATTTACAAGAGTAATGAGTGTTGCAACTGCAAATTCGCCAAGTCATCCGATTGTAACAATGAATATGGATTTTACAGCAACTTTTCCAAATGGAAATTCATACACAAGAGTTGGTCAAAGAGTAAGAGAAATTGTTCAAGGATTTGGAACTTCATCTTGGACAGATAATGTTTTTAAAGTAACAGGAAGTTGGACAACTTCTTTCCCAAATACAACAGTACAAACTAGTACTATAACTTCTCCATTACTTGTTAAAATGAGTTGTGTGGCAGAAAACAAACCGCTTCTAGTTCAAGGCGTAATAACTTTTACTCGAAATAACAGTATTGCAACTTTAGATTACGGAAACGGAATATGTGATAACATTGCTGTTTTTACCATAAACGGAAACTCTTATACGATTGTTATCGGAAATTAATATATCACTTCATCTTGATTATAAAAGAAGAAAGTTCACTTAGGTGAGCTTTTTTTTATGCTTCTTTATTGGCAAGTTGTCCACAAGCAGCATCAATATCTTTTCCTCTACTTCTTCGCACTTTGGCAACAATCCCGTTTGCTGCCAATGCATTGATGTAAGCATTTATAGATTCTTCTGAAGCTTGTTGAAATTCTCCATCATCAATGGGGTTATATTCTATCAAGTTGACTTTGCAAGGAACATATTTACAGAATTTTACAAGAGCATCTATTGATTCTTTATTGTCGTTAATTCCTTTCCAAACAACATATTCGTAGGTGATTTTGCTTTTGGTTTTTGAGTACCAATATTCTAATGATTCTCTCAAATCTTCCAAAGGAAAATTGGCACTAAAAGGCATAATACGTGAACGAATAGCATCAATTGCAGAATGTAATGAAACTGCCAATTTGAATTTAACTTCATCATCAGCCAATTTTTTTATCATTTTTGGTACACCAGATGTTGAAAGTGTAATTCTTTTTGGTGACATTCCCAATCCTTCGTTAGAAGTTATCATTTCTATGGCTTTCAAGACATTGTTATAATTCATCAAAGGCTCACCCATTCCCATAAAAACAATATTCGAAAGCGGATGATTATAGTACAACCTGCTTTCTTTGTCAATAGCAATTACTTGGTCATAGATTTCTGCGGGTTCAAGATTTCGCATTCTTTTGAGACGAGCTGTTGCGCAAAAATTACAATCTAAACTACAACCAACTTGGCTAGAAACACAAGCAGTTGTTCTAGTATTGGTAGGAATTAGAACACTTTCTACTACTAAACCATCGTGTAACCGTACCGCATTTTTTACCGTTCCGTCTTCACTGCGTTGCATTGTATCAACTTTGATGTGATTGATAACAAAGTTTTCTTCAAGCATCGTTCTAGTTTCTTTTGAAACATTGGTCATATCCTCAAATTGATGAGCGCCTTTGCTCCAAAGCCATTCATAGACTTGATTGCCACGAAAGGATTTGTCTCCTTTAGATTCAAAAAAATCTCGAAGTTGTTGTTTCGATAATGCGCGGATGTCTTTTTTCTCGATTTGCATGGTGCAAATTTAGTTTAATTTGTGGATTTCGTTATTTGATAATTTAATAACTTTGAGGAAAATTATTACGATGCATTTCATTTCACAAGAATTAGAAGATTATATCGAACAACATTCTGAAAAAGAACCAGAATTATTGGCACAATTAAACAAAGAAACGTATCAAAAAATATTATTGCCTAGAATGTTGAGCGGTCATTTTCAAGGCAGAGTTTTGAGTATGCTTTCTAAACTTATTAGACCTGTAAATATATTAGAAATAGGTACTTACACCGGTTATTCGGCTTTGTGTTTGTGTGAAGGTATGCAAGAAAACGGACAACTTCACACTATTGATATTAAAGAAGAATTAATTGATTTTCAAAGAAAATATTTTGACAAATCAACTTGGGGAAATCAAATTTATCAACATTTAGGTGAAGCATTAACTATAATTCCTAATCTTGATTTGAAATTTGATTTGGTTTTTATTGATGCTGACAAAGAGAATTACAGCAATTATTTTGAATTGATTTTGCCAAAAATGAATAAAGGTGGCATTATTTTGTCAGACAACGTGCTTTGGAGCGGAAAAGTTTTAGAACCATTACAACCTAATGATTTGAGCACAAAAGTTCTAGTTGAATACAATCAATTATTAAAAAATGACTCTCGTGTAGAAACTGTTTTATTGCCTATTCGTGATGGCTTAACGGTTAGTAGAGTATTATAATTCTTGCCTTCTTGATTGAATATAAAGAAATAATTTATAACATAAAAATCCTAAAATTCCACCAAAAATATATCCAGAAATAATATCAATTGGGAAATGTAATCCCAAATAAATTCTACTGTAAGCAAATATCAAAGGAAAAAGAAATAACAATCCCGCATATTTATAGTAACGTTTTAAAATCATAACTATAAAAACTGTCGAAGCCATAGAATTTGCCGCATGACCTGAAAAAAAACTAAAAGTATCGCTTGCTTTTATAATTCGAATAGAATCTTTAATATTTGGATTGTTGCAAGGTCTTAGTCTGTGAAAATAATTTTTTACAAGATTTGTTCCTTGGTCACAAATAGTAATTAAAGCAGCAATCATTACTAGTATTACAATTAGATTTTTACACCCTAATTTTTTGTAAATAAGATAGAAAACAACAAGAAATAAAGGCGTCCAATTGACTTGTTTGGTTATCATTAACCAAAGATTGTCGTAGGTTTCGGAACCCAATCCATTAAGAAAGACAAACAGTTCTTGATCTAGATGAATTATTTTTTCTAGCATTTATTTTTGTCTTTTTATAGCTCCATCAATTTCAGGAATTTCTTCTTCAATTGCTTTGGTTTGTATATTTGATTCATCTAAAAGTTTGGTTTTTGCCTTGTTGATTTCAGAATCAATATTTGTTGTGACATCAGAAAAATTTCTGTGTAATTCTTTAAAAGTAGTATCCAAACCGCTTTGCTCTGCTCCTTTTTGAATTTCGTGTTTAATTTCATTGGTTGCATTTTTTAATTGCGCCATTGCTTTTCCTATAGTGCGTGCAATTTCTGGAATCTTGTCAGATCCAAAAAGCATCAAGACTATAAACATGATGAATATTAATTCACCGCCACCAATTCCGAACATAATGATTTATTTTGTTGCAAAGTTACAATGTTTTGATAATCAATAATTTTAAAAATATATAATTAAACGTTAATCAAATTCCTATGACCGTGAAACATTTTCTTTTAAAACCGATACTATTTTATCAATAGATTTTTCATCTGTAAGGATAAAGACCATACCATTATTAGTTGAGTTATCCTTATTGTCTTTGTTTATTTGACTTATTTTAATTTTTGTAGAAACAGTTTCAAACAAATCTTTTATTTCAACTCCTAATAATTCAGCGAGTTTCGGAATATATTCGCTTTTTACATCACTCTCACCACTTTCCCAAGTAGAATATGTATTAGGCATAATACCCAGTAATTCAGCAACTTCTTTCTGCTTATAATTTGTATTTTTTTCTCTCAATCTTTTTAAGTTTCTGGATATTGTTGTCATTGTTTTTTTATCAAAGATAAAAATTAATCAGACAATTGAAAAAAAACGTCACTGAATTGGAACATTTTTCGATTTCAAATTATAAAATTTGAATAAACACTAATACAATCAAATTAAAGGGTTGATAACCCAAAGTCGATATGTGAAAGTTACAACGACATTAAAGAAAAGTAGACAATGTGAATTGAAAATCTAAATAATAAATTATAACACCAAAATCATACAAATATGAAAACTATATTCAAATTAATTTTAGTATTTTTGACAATAATTACTATTTCTTGCAATAAAGAAGATGTTACTGAAAACTTAAATTCAACAACACAAAATAGACCAGGTGATCCGCCGCCACCAGTTGAATTAGGATATTCGGACATAACTTCAACTTATATAAATGATGGTATATCAACAACCTGTGCTAAAAATATTTTAATATTTCCAAGTTGGGCTAGATACACACAAGTTATGGATTACTTAGACAATCAAACTGAAACATATTGTAATGCTTTTGACGCAACTGTTCCTGTAGGTACATCAGATGACGCATATGATGCATTAGCTTTAGCGGCAACGCCTATTCCTTTTGACGAAGACAATAAATTAAAAGAATTTGAAAACTCATTGCAGTTTTGTTCTTTAAGGTTAAAATTAAATACTTTAGAGAATAATTGGTTGGCTATTCAAGGAGATGGGATTTGGAATCCAAATACTGACCCTGATAATCATTTTATCGACGAGGATACTGAAAGAGCTATGCTTAATAAAAGGAGTTGAAGTAATAATTGGTACAAGACTGAACGGTATAATATATAAATTTACCGAAGATGGAGGATATTATACAATTGCAAATATGGATTATGCTGCATTACAACAAATCAATAGTGGTATTATTCCAGTTGGAAATACAAATGTTGTAAAAGTAGAACCCCCAAAACCAAATTCAAACACTTCTATTTGTAAAGGTGATGTCAGTTATAGAAATTATTTTAGTACTGGTAGTGACACAAAAATTAAGACTGTAGATAAAATAAAAAACAGACCTACAAGCACATTCATGACAGAAACTCGAATTAAAGCTAAAACTAAGTATTATCGAAAGAAACTTGGTGTATGGTCTAAAGGTAAAACAACAATAACAGCAAAAATAGAAGGATTACTTAATGTTGGTTTTGTTTATCAAGGATGTGGTCCTGAATATTCTATATCAGTAACTAAAACAAAACGAAGAAACAAAGTAAAAGCAAAACAAACGTATTGGGATACTGAAATTTTCCATTTACAAAACAAAGTATTTGCAACTCATAAAAGAAGAGAAGACGTAATAAAAATAATAGATTTTAATAATGGTAATGTTCAATAAATCCTTTAAAAAAGTGAGCTTTTTGCTCACTTTTTTTTCTTTTTTTCCCCTTTATTCTCAAACTTCAGAATTAACATTCAACTCTTTTTCTAAGTTTGGTTTGAATATTGGTTTAGAAAATATACATACAAAAAATGAGCGCAATTCAATATCATTTAATTATTACAACCCTAAAGCCTTTTCCATAGGAGTAGATTATAACATTTTACAAAAAAATAATTTCAACTTTAAAATAGGTCTAACATATAGAATTTATAGTACTAAAGATGAATTTACAATAAAGGCAGAAGATTATAATAATCAATTTAATTTAAAATCTACAAGTAAATTTGGTGATTTTTCTCAATTTAAAATACCTATTTCAATTGAATATTTTAAAAGATTAAGTAATAATTCTAGTTTATTCTTCGGAATTGGTCCAGAAATATTGATTTATCAAGATGACATATCATCTGGTGAGTTTAAAATCTATAATTCAAACATAAATTCAAATATAGGATATGTAGAAAATGGAAAATCAACAAATATATTATCAATTGGTTTAAACTTAAATTTTGGTTTAAATATCAAATCAAAAAGTATACTTTTAAGACCAATTATTACTTATCACTATCAACCAAGTACTATATATATAAATACTGTTGAAACTAAAAATTTAGTAGTCTCAGAAAATACAATTTCAAAACATGAAATATTAGGTACTTATTTAATGTTTGGATTTAGTGTTCATACAAACAGAAATTTATTTAGAAAAAAATTAAATAAAACATACTAACGTTAATCAAATTTAGATTTAACAACTTCTTTTGGCCAACTATTATTTGTAATGTCAACATCTGCAGTTTCTAGATTTGGGTCAATAACAATTTTCGAAATTGCTTTTTGAGTGGCAAATACACGAGAAACTTCATTATCATTCATTCTCCAAATTTGTGCTGGAAAACTTTGATTTTCTATTGTTCCATCTTCAAAAGTAAGTTGTACAATAATGGGCATTACCAATCCGCCAGGTTTATTGAATGTGACTTCATAGAAATATTTTGGCATATTGAGTTTTGCAATTTCTTCTGGTTTGAAATTGGTTTGCACAAATTCGTCCAATGTTTTTAAATCTTTTACATTCAATGCTTTTTTGGTTTCTGGATTCAAATCAGGATTAGAACTTGCAATCATATAAACTAGTGGTCCAGATAATTTGCGACGATTACGACGATTGATTTCAGGTGATTTAAAATCTTTTGGAGCATCATTACTTACAAAATACTGATTGACTTCTTTGATTCCGATATCATTATAATCGGTTGTATAAAACCAACCTCTCCAAAACCAGTCTAAGTCTACTGCAGAAGCGTCTTCCATAGTTCTAAAAAAATCTTCGGGTGTTGGATGTTTAAATTTCCATCTGTTGGCGTAGGTTTTGAATGCATAATCAAACAAATCGTGACCCATTATTGTTTCTCGAAGAATATTTAAAGCTGCAGCTGGTTTTCCGTAAGCATTATTCCCAAATTGTTTGATGCTTTCGGAATTGGTCATAATTGGATCTATATTCGACTGATCACCACTCATATAAGGAACAATTAATTTTGCAGGACCACGATCTACAGGAAAAGTAGGGTCGAAAGTAATCTCAGCAAGATATTCCATAAAAGTGTTCAATCCTTCATCCATCCAAGTCCATTGGCGTTCATCAGAATTGACAATCATCGGAAAAAAATTGTGTCCCACTTCATGAATAATAACACCTAGCATACCATATTTTACTCTATCAGTATACTTTCCTGATTCATCTGGACGACCAAAATTCCAGCAAATCATAGGATATTCCATACCTTGATCTTGTGCATTTACAGAAACTGCTTTTGGATAAGGATAATCAAAAGTGTAGCTTGAATAACTTTTTAAAGTATGAGCAACTGCACGAGTAGAATATTGTTCCCAAAGCGGATTACCTTCTTTTGGATATAAAGAAACCGCCATTACTGTTTTTTCTCCAAGTTTTACCGCCATCATATCGAGAATAAATTTTCTAGAGGTAGAAATTCCGAAATCACGAACATTTTCTGCCTTAAATTTCCATGTTTTTTTCTTTTCAGAAAAACCTTTTTCAGTAGCAGTTGCTTCTTCTTGCGTAACAATAACAACCGGTTTGTCAAAAGAGTTTTGTGCTTGTGTATAGCGTTTTACTTGTTCTGGCGTGAATACTTCATTACGATTAAGCAGATTTCCCGTTGCTTCCATCACGTGATCTGCAGGAACAGTAATGTTTACTTCAAAATTTCCAAAAGGCAAAGCAAATTCTCCACTTCCCCAAAATTGCATATTTTGCCAACCTTCAACATCATTGTATACCGCCATTCTTGGATAAAATTGCGCCAGAACATATAGTTTATTTCCGTCTTTAAAAGGCTCATAACCAGAACGACCTCCATCAACCATATAATTGTTGATGTTATAATTCCATTTTATGTTTAAATCAATTTTTTCTCCGTGAGCTAATGGTTTAACCAAATTAATACGCATCATGGTTTCGTTTACCGTGTAGGAAATAGGATTTCCTTTGCTATCTTTTACATAGTCGATTTTAAAACCACCATCAAATTTATCTTCAAGATATTTACGAGAAAAACCTTGTGCACTAATCGCCGCATCAACTTTTCCGTTTTCAACCAATGGAGATTTCGAAGTTTTTGCCGCAATATTTTGATCTAATTGAATCCATAAATAATCCAACGATTCTTTAGCGTTATTGGTATATGTTATGGTTTCTTTTCCAAACAATTTTGCGTTTTTGTCATCTAGCTCAACATCTATTTTATAATCTGCTTGTTGCTGATAATATTCTGGACCTGGAGCACCAGAAGCTGTTCTGTACATATTTGGCGTTGCCAACAAATCATACATTTGTCTAAATTTATTGGTGTCTTCGTGCCCTTTTTCTTTTGCTTTTGGTGTTTCTTGAGCAACAATTGAAGTGATTGAAAATAAGACAAAAAGTATTTTTGAAATTTTATTTTTCATAACAATGTAAGAGTAATTTAATAAAATAGAGGTTAAAAGTAATTATTTAATAAAATAAATTGGCTAATAAAATTATTTTAACACTCCTTTTATTGTTTCACCAGACAACAACAAACTCGACTTTTTGCTATAAATCGTAGCTTGAATAATGTTTTGTTGTTCTGAAAACACATCAGACAAAATCGTGTTTTGAACCTCTAAAGTAGTAATTTTATTAATGTCTTTGATGTTAAAATAGCAAATCAAAACATTATTTTCGATTTCTTTACTGTTGTAATGCAATGGTTTTTGTTGCCCATTAATTTTCAAAGAAAAATTATCTAAAAAGTATTTGTTCATTAAAGCAACATCTTCTTGCGATTCCTCTTTTTCACCAAGATGAGTATTTTTTTGGTATGTAGTTTTTAATGCTTGATTCAAATCATCAATAAAAATTCTTGAAGTGATTTGGAGCATTTTTTTATCAGAAACATAATTTATCTGATAAATTGCAACATAAAATTTATGAATAGCAAATGATGTTAGCATACAAAACAAAACCATTCCTATAAAAAATGATTTTTTCATTTACTTGCTTTTAATGATTTCTTGAAACTCATTATTTTTAAGAATAAGAAAATCAATTAATTGAAAACTAGTTTTGTTTTTCAAAACAAGCTTGGCTTTTGGGTCATTTTCACAAAAAATAAGAAACAATCTAATTTGATCTTCTTTGAGTTTTAAAGTATTGGTATAAAAACGATATTCAATTTTCTGCATCGCATATTCAGTAAAATTTGCTTCAGAATCAAAATCGTTTTTATATGGATTTTTTTTCTTCAATAACTTCATTACATCTTTATAAAGACGAACAAAATCGACTCCATTTTCGGTAACATTTGTTGGCATTGTTGAATTTCTAGGTGATGTTTTGGCATCATCACTATATTTTTTATCAACAATTTTTTGAGTATTACCTTGAATTGGGTTTAGTTTTTTGTTGTTAATAATAACTTCTTTCAACACATTGGTATAAACTTCAAGATGTATTATTAAAGGATTTTCCTCTAATTGTTTTTGGGCTAGCACTATTTTTTTTGTTTTGAATAATACACTCGAGAAAATTAGTGTGTCATTTTCTTTAGCATAAATTTGAAAATCGCCATCTGTTAGTATAGCCTTCCCTTTTTGAGAATTCAAATTAAAAACAACTACATTTTCAACTTTTACTGAGTCATTAACTACTTTTCCTTGCAGTTTTATTCTAGAATCAATTTGAGAAAAACCTAGTTGACAACACAGAATACAAATTATTATTTTGATGTTATTTTTCATTGCTTAAAATTTGATTATAGTTTGCCGCCAATCGTTTGACTAAAAAAAGAGTCAAGGTTTTGTTTTTTGCTTCTAAAGCCTTTACAAAGTCCTCATCTTCAATTAGATAATATTGAAAACCTTTGATATATTCTTTTGGTATATTCAGTACATCAAGATAGTAATTTTCTTCATAATACCCATCCAATTTCAGTAATAATTTTTCGTTTCTTTCTACCTGAACTTCTTTCTTTAACATAGTTGTTCTTCCCGAAATTTTATTTAATAATGGATCTAATAATCCAGATTTGGCTGTGTATAATTTTCTTTCTGCTGGAGTATATTGCTTCTGTCCTTTGGGAATGATTCGTAGATTTTCTGCGTTTATATTTGCATTGTCATTTACGTTTACTTCTTTTAATTGAGTTACTTTGGGAATCATTTTTAGAATGACAATTCCTGTTTTCAAATCTTCCTCGTTAATTTTTTTATTTCTTGTTTCAAGATTTACAGCGGTAAGTACCAAAACATCTCCAACATTTACACCAATTTGAAAGAATCCATTTTTATCAGAAACAGAGGTTTTCTCACTTCTAGTATTAGCAATATTGACATTTTCGATATTTGTTGAGTCGACTACAATTCTGGCTGAAATTACTTTCTCAGAATTGGTCTGACCTATAACCAATTGTGTAAAAAAGAGAATTAAAATATATAAAGTATTATTTTTTTTCACTTGCAATAATTTCTAAATATTTTGGGGCTAATTCTCCCATTAAGAACATTGTCATTGTATTGTTTTTTGAATTCATCGTGGTTACAAATCTATTGTTTTCGACTAAATAAAATTGAAATCCTTTGACATATTCTTCGGGAATTTTTAATTTAGTAATAAAATATTCTTTTTCGTACTTGTTTTCAATTTGCTCCAAGAGTATTTCTTTACTTTCAACAATCATCTCTTTTTTGAGCATTGCCGTTCTTCCAGACAACCAATTAAAGACAGGGTCAATAATTAATGATGCTCCAGCAGTTCCGTCAAGATTTAAATTTAAATACGTATTTGTTGCTGTATTGTATTTTCGTTCTGCTGGTGTATAGGTTTTTTGCCCTTTAGGAATAATTCCAAGTGCTACTGCATTGATTTTTTTAAACTGAAACACTTTTACTTCAGCAAGGGCAATCATCAGAGGTTGCATTTTTATAAAAACCAATTCTTTAGATAAATCAGTTTCGGTGATAGTGATTTTTTTTCCTTTAAATTGTATGGATGACAACATTAAAGTATCACCAACCTTTACAGGAATTGAGAAATAACCGCCACTTTCTGTCATGGTGCCATTTTCTGATTGAAGATTAACAACATAAATACTTTCTAAATTATTCACATCGGCCATAATTTTTCCTTTCATAATTTTTCGCAATGATTGTTGCGCCAACATTGGAGAGGGCAAAAAAGAAAAAAAGATAAAGGTTATGGCGAGTTTGTTTTTCAAAATAATTGCTTTTGTACTACAAATATTTTGTAAATATATTGGCTGCAACTCCCAATAAATTGCTAATGAGATGGTAATGTTCTGTTAATTTAATTTTTTGATAGACAATAAGAGAGGTATAGTTTTTTATCTTTATACCGTAAATTATTTATATCATAAAATGAAAAACCTTATTATTGCAAGTACCTCAACCCTTCATGGTGGTGATTATTTAGAATATCTTCTTCCTGAATTGGCTATACATTTTAAAAATTGTAAAACAATATTGTTTATACCCTACGCAAGACCTGGAGGCATAACTCATCAAGAATATACTAATAAAGTACGTGAAACATTTGAGAAAATAAATATTGCAGCAAAAGGAATTCACGAATATGAATCTGCAACAAATGCTATTGAAAATGCAGACGGAATTTTTACTGGTGGAGGCAATACTTTTTTATTAGTTTATCAATTATATAAAAATCAAGTAATGACTCTTTTGTCAGAAACTTTAAAAAAAGGAACTCCTTATCTTGGTACTAGTGCTGGCACCAATATTACTGGTTTGACAATGCAAACTACGAATGATATGCCAATTATATATCCTCCAAGTTTTCAGACTTTAGGATTAATCCCTTTTAATTTGAATCCTCATTATTTGGATGCTGATTTACAATCTAAACATATGGGAGAAACCAGAGAAACTAGAATAAAAGAGTTCCATGCTTTTAATACTGCACCCGTTTTAGGATTACGTGAAGGAAGTTGGCTTGAAGTAAAAAATGAAAAAATACTTCTTAAAGGTACTTTATCAGCACGATTATTTAGACAAAATCAAGAACCTGCGGAACTCGAAAGTCAAAGCGACTTGAGTTTTTTAGGAAAATTATAAAACAAAAAAAATCGCTCTAAAGGCGATTTTTTTATAAAGGGCAAAAAGGTATTATACTTCTAACACGCTGTTTTCTGCACCAGCAAAATCATTCCATTTGTATGAATCTGCTTCTACTTCGTTTACAAACGCTCCGTCAACAACATATTTAAATTCGTATGAAGCATCTTTTGGCACTTCAAAAATACCTTTGAAAGTTCCGTTTTTAAGTTTGCTTAATTCGCCTTCACTAGGATTCCAATTGTTAAAATCCCCAATAACTGCAGCATTGTTTGATTCTTTAGCATCAACAGTAAAAGTTACTTTGCAAACAGGTTTTGTTTTTATAAATTGTTTCTTAATTGACATAACTATTTCATTTTTAGAATTATGAGGCAAAGAAACTAAATTTGATTGAAGAAACAATAACTATAATTACGAATTAGGATTATGCTAAAAAGTATCCAAAAAAAAAGCTATATTCTTATATTTTAATTCTTTAAATTCCTAAATTCTAAAATGAAAACGTTTTCACGATGC
The DNA here is from genome assembly GCA_043731625.1 of Flavobacterium sp. GTDB lineage: Bacteria > Bacteroidota > Bacteroidia > Flavobacteriales > Flavobacteriaceae > Flavobacterium. Next base: position 41,341 of record JAYTIV010000228.1, read on the forward strand.
ATATTCAATAAATAAAAATCGGCTAATTTTGAATGAATTTTTTACAATTCCTCTCAAAATTAGCCGATTTAATATAAAATATTTTTATATTACACTTGCGGACCCGCTTTTACTAAACTTTTTCCTTCTTCATTATCAGTATATTGAACAAAATTATTAATAAATCTTGTTCCTAAATCTTCTGCTTTTGTATTCCATTCTGAAGCATCGGCATAGGTGTCTCTTGGATCTAAAATAGCCGGATTTACATCGTGTAAAGATGTTGGCACTTCAAAATTAAAAATTGGAATTACTTTAGTTTCAGCTTTTTCAATAGATCCATCAAGGATTGAATCAATAATAGCACGAGTATCTTTTATAGAAATTCGTTTTCCTGTTCCGTTCCAACCTGTGTTTACCATATAGGCAGTAGCATGATGTTGTTCCATTTTTTTGACTAACTCTTCACCATATTGTGTTGGGTGCAAAGATAAAAATGCTTTTCCAAAACAAGCTGAAAATGTTGGAGTTGGTTCTGTCACACCTCGTTCTGTTCCTGCCAATTTTGCTGTAAATCCAGATAAAAAATAATATTTGGTTTGCTCAGGAGATAACTTAGAAACTGGAGGCATTACTCCAAAAGCATCTGCAGTTAAAAAAATAACTTTTGTTGCATGTCCTGCTTTTGAAACAGGTTTTACAATATTGTGTATGTGATTGATAGGATAGGAAACTCTAGTGTTTTGAGTTACCGAACCATCTTTAAAATCTATTTTTCCGTTGGCATCAACGGTTACGTTTTCTAATAAGGCATCTTTTGTGATGGCACCATAAATATCAGGTTCGTTTTCTGAACTTAAATCAATTGTTTTGGCATAACATCCGCCTTCAAAATTAAATACACCATCATTATCCCAACCGTGTTCATCATCACCTATTAATTCGCGTTTTGGATCTGTTGACAAAGTAGTTTTTCCTGTTCCTGACAAACCAAAGAAAACGGCAACATCACCATCTTTTCCTTTATTTGCTGAGCAGTGCATAGATGCAATTCCCTGAAGTGGTAAATAGTAGTTCATCATAGAGAACAAACCTTTTTTCATTTCGCCACCATACCAAGTTCCGCCAATTAGTTGCATTTTTTCGGTTAGATTAAAAGCTACATAAACTTCAGAATTCAATCCGTGAGCTGTATAGTCTTTAAAACTTGTTTTAGAACCATTCATTACAATAAAATCTGGTTCTCCAAAACTCTCAAGTTCATCTTCAGTAGGACGAATAAACATATTTT
>JAYTIV010000229.1:0-2519 GCA_043731625.1 Flavobacterium sp.
TTTGCATTTTCTCTAGTATAGACTTTTGCGCCATCAGGATTGAGCATTGGCAAACAAAAGAACGTGAATTTGCTTAATAAATCTTTGGCTAATTCTGATTTGTTATGCAACAAACTAAGTAGATCAAACAAAGCTTTTGTTGTTGTACTTTCGTTACCATGCATCTGAGACCACATCAGTATTCTGATTTCTCCTTCACCTATTTGATAGGAATAAATTGGTTTTTTGAGTACAGAATATCCTTCAATCGTAAGTTGATTTTTGGTATTCCATTTTTTTAAAATAGGTTCAATATCATCTAATGTGATGTATCTGCCAAATAAATTAATTTCTTTGTTTTGAGAAAAAAGTTCTTCGAAGTTCATAATTATCAGTTAAATAAATTATTAATCTACATCAAAACTATTTCCTGGAACTTTTCCTAAAACATTTTTGAAATGTGGTAGAATTTGTTTCAAATCATTTTCATAATTCCCTGTTGGATAAAATGGTGTGCCTAAACTAACCTCTTTATCACCAAAGTTAAAAGTTACAGGAATAATAGGTACATTGGCTTTAAGAGCAATATAATAAAATCCTGTTTTCAATTCTTTAACTTTTTTACGTGTTCCTTCAGGAGAAATAGCTAATCTAAAAACGGATTTTTTCTGAAATATTGTGGCAATCGAATCAACTTTATTTAAACCACCTTTTCTATCTAGTGGTTCGCCACCCATCCAACGGAAATAGGAATCTAATGGAAAACGAAATAATTCCTTTTTTCCTATAAAATGCATATCTAATTTTGTAATGCCTCTAGTAAATATTCCTAAATAAAAATCATGCCAACTTGTATGTGGAATAACCATTAAAACACATTTCTTTATTTCCGGTTTGATTGTACCTACAATTTTCCAACCCATTAGTCTGAAAAATATAAATTGGTAAATGCTTTTTTTCATATCAAATATTTGATGTAAATTTACTATTTATCTCTTATTTTTGAGAAAAATAATTGCAAATGCTCAAAAAACTCTTAAGCTATTTATTTCCAGTTAAAATTTATCAAAAGACTTCTGCATTGAGTAAGAATCTCGAAATTTCATGGAATAATGGACAATTGGTATTAGATTCTAAAAATACTAATTATTCGTATGGTAGTTTGCAACGTATTTTGCGTAAAGGTTTGAAAAAAATTGGTTTTAACCGAATACGTGCAATGGACTCTATTTTAATTCTTGGAGTTGCAGGTGGAAGTGTAATTAAAACTTTGGTGGATGAAATAGCGTATAATGGTAAAATTACTGGAGTAGAAATTGATCCTGAAATTATTGAAATTGCAAATAAATATTTTAAACTAAATGAAATTTCAAATTTAAAAATTATCAATGATGATGCTTTTGAGTTTGTTTTGAAAACCAAAGAAACTTATGATCTTATTATTATAGATGTATTTCTAGACACTACAATGCCCAACTTTTTGTTTGAAAAATTCTTTATGAATAGAATTGGTACTTTACTAAAAATGAATGGTTGTATACTTTTTAATACGATGTTACTCAATGAAATTGATAATGATAGAAACGAAAAATATGTTGCTGAGTTTAATAACAAACCTTTTAAAGTTAAAAAAATTCCTAGAATAGAATCACACAACGAATTGATTATTATTGAAAAGTATTGCTAATTTTTTAGATTTAATGATTAAAAAATATAAAATTAAGTCAAATGAACTATTATTAAATTATCTTTATACAAGCAAAAAATGATGTAATGAACAGAGTATTATCAAAATTATTGATAGGGAATGTCTCAAAATTACCTAAACCAAGATTCAATCCTTTACAGAAAAGGATTTTGAATATAAGAGCAATTTGGAACAATGACCATCAAGATGATAATGGTATTGAGAAAATAGTTCGGTTATTTCTATCATCATCTCAATTACTTTTCCCTGGAATTTATATCAAATTATGGGCTTTTAAAAAAGGAGTTCAATACCAAGATTTGGCAATGGATTTGTATGTATTACTAAAAGTACTTTTTCCGTTTTTGATTTTATACAATCATTGGGAAAATAATATTTTATTAATTTGTATAATGACTTATGTTTTACTAGAAACTTCATTATATATTCCAACTTTAATATTTGCTTCTGATTTATTTTCTAGACCAAGATCATATAAACGATCTATGTTAATGTTGTTTTTTAATTATTTAGAAATAATTATGGCCTATGCTGTATTTTATTCTTGTGGAAATTATTTAAACAAACCTTTTTCTAATTGGTTTGATCCTATCTATTTTAGTATCATTACATCATCTTCAATAGGATATGGAGATTATTATCCAGCAACATTAGTCGGTAAAATATTAGTGAGTTCGCAAGCAATGTTGTTTTTATTTTTTGTGGTTTTGTTTTTGAATTTTTTCTCTACTAAAATAAAATCCAAAGGTTATTTTGATCACAAAAATGGTGATTAATTACAGCATTTTTCTTGCTTTTTCTAGATCTTCAAAAGTATCAATACCAATTCCGA
>JAYTIV010000230.1:0-15986 GCA_043731625.1 Flavobacterium sp.
CATAATTCAGATAAATTTTCGTAATTTGTGCCAATAAAACACACAGCTCAATTTATGGGAATTACACCTTTTACTAAGCAACAACTCTTACCACAAGAAGAAAAATTAGAAATTGCACGTCATAAAAGCGAACTTTTTATTGGGATTCCAAAAGAAACAAGTTACCAAGAACGAAGAATATGCTTAACACCTGATGCTGTTAATTCATTAACCTCACACGGTCATCGAGTGTTGATAGAATCTGGCGCTGGCACAAGTTCGAGTTATTCTGATAAAGAATACAGTGATGCTGGTGCTGAAATTACTAGTGATACCAAAAAAGTATTTCATTGCCCAATGATTTTGAAAGTAGAACCATTGACAATGGAGGAAATTGAAATGATTAAGCAACAAACTATTGTAATATCTGCTATTCAATTAAAAACCAGAAAAGCGGACTATTTTCAAGCATTATCAAAAAAGAAAATTACGGCTTTGGCATTTGAATATATCAAAGATGAAGACGGATCATATCCTGCCGTTAAATCTTTAAGTGAAATTGCAGGAACAGCTTCAATACTTGTTGCTGCCGAATTAATGATTAACAATCAATTTGGTAAAGGTTTGTTATTTGGCAATATTACTGGCGTTCCTCCTACAGATGTTGTAATTCTTGGTGCTGGAACTGTTGGTGAATTTGCCGCCAAAACCGCTTTGGGTTTGGGAGCAAGCGTTAAAGTTTTTGATAATTCGATAACCAAATTACGACGTTTACAAAACAATTTGAATCAACGGGTTTTTACTTCAACAATTCATCAAAAATCATTATTAAAAGCCTTGAGACGTTGCGACGTTGCCATTGGTGCTATGCGAGGAAAAGATCGCTGTCCTGTTGTTGTAACGGAAACAATGGTAGAGCATATGAAAAAAGGTGCCGTAATTGTCGATGTAAGTATTGATACTGGCGGTTGTTTTGAAACTTCAGAAATAACCACTCACGAAAAGCCTACTTTTATAAAAAGCAATGTTGTTCATTATTGCGTACCTAATATCCCATCTCGATATTCTAAAACAGCTTCATTATCAATCAGTAATATTATAACTCCTTATTTGTTGCAAATTGCAGAAGATGGTGGACTTGAAAGTGCCATACGATGTAATAAAGGGCTTAAAAATGGAGTATATTTATACCATGGTATTTTGACCAACAAAGCTATTGGTGATTGGTTTAACCTACCCGATTCTGATATTAATTTAATTGTATTTTAAATAAAATAAATCTTAAAAAAAAACCAGTTTGACAATACAAACTGGTTTTTTTAGTAAATAGGTTTACTTTATTTTTTTGTGTCAAAATAATCAGTAATACTAATAACCGTATCGCCATTATTTTGAATTCTACCTTCAGCTTTTATGTGATGATAGTAAGTTGTATTACGACACGTCCAAGCTTCTTTGGTATCAACAGTATTATTACTTGATACATTCATACTTTCAGGTGTATTTATCTTTATAGAAACACCTCTTTCAATAGACATATGCTGACCATCACAAGCAATATTACTTTGTGCTATTTGAATTTCGTCTCGAAACAAATAAATAAATTTCCAATGAGAAAATTTCCCTAATTGAGGTTGGTCTACATCATAATATTCACTGTATAAATTATTGGCTTGTTGAGCGGAATAATTTCTTAAAAAATGCGAATCATCAAAGAGTTTCCAATTGTGTAAATAATAACCTGGATTAATTCCTGGAGTACTCTCTGTATTCATATTTTTGTAGGTAACACTTTGATTAGCGGGAAGCATATATCGCTCATTTTCTGCATATAAATAAAGATTTCTATTTAATATATTGGTTCTATTGTTGTAGGCATAACAAGTAATAATAAAATTGTAATCAAATTGGGTTCTGTTTCTAATGATTAATTTTCCTGCAGCAGTTGGGCCAATCTGCCTGTTCGTTTGAAATGAATTATCGGGATTCTTAAGGACATCTGTCTCTTGATCGGTCTCACATGATGCAAAAAATACACATGTTAACAATAGTACTGCGATTGGGGAAATTTTTAAAAGGCTTTTCATAATTTCTACAGTTTATAATTATTAAGTTCCTTAAAATTAGCTATTTATATTTACATAACGAGAAATTTTAACACATAAAATGACAATATTAATCAATCTTTAAAGGAAATTCTTATATAAAATTTTTGTAATAAAATCTAATAGATTCTAACACCATTTTATAGTGATTTTCATCGAACTTTAAATTATATTTGCAAAAAAAATTAAGATGAGATTTAGACATCGTTTAGCATATTATTTGGTTGGATTTGTAATGGGATTATTCTTTGTTGCATTGGTTTTCAGCGGCAAAGATACTCGTTGTAATTATTTTCCAAATGCTAGAGTTTTGAATGATTTACGCAACAAACCTTTTCAATATTCAGAAAATGCATCTGCTATTTTATCTCAAAAATGGGTTACAGAAACGGATATCAAAAATTCTCTAACCTACGGCGATGTAGATTTTGATCAAAGTAATATAGAAGTCGGTAATGGAAAACGCTATATTATAGAAGGTAAAACACAAAAAAATCAAGCTATTGTCCTAGAAGTTATTAATTATCCTGAAAAAGCAGTTTTGAAGGATATTAGAAAAATCAAATAGCTTTTAAGTTTATTTAAAATCTTCATTAAAAAATCTTCAATTTTTAAATTATTAATTTCTACTATTTTTGAGAAATTTTTAATAGTAAAATGGTACTTATACCATATTCCAATATTGAACTCTAGGTAAATCTTTATTTAGTAAATTATTAGTTTTTTATATTTTAAAGTCAGAAACTAAAATAGTGGCGATTTTTTTATTTTTAAATTATCGCTAAAAGCGTAAAAATTGAACAGCTTTTCTTTTATGCCATTTGTTAAAATGCAATTTTAGTGTTAATTTATCAAAAAAATGTTATTATGAATTGCAAAAAATATGTTAAATACATTATTAATCATAAATAGCTGTATTTTATATAATTCTTCATCTTTAATAAAAACATCCCCTTTTTATGGGATGTTTTTTGCCGAAAAAGTTATTTAGTTTTGTTAATAATTTAATAGTTAGCAGAAAATTCACAAAAGTTCCAACAGACAATTCGCTTGAAGACACAATAGAATTCATTCAAAGCAAACAAAAAAGTTATCTGAAAGAATTTGGAAATATGATGGTTAACTATTATTTATTACTTTTAGGCTACATAACTAAAACCAAGTCCATTTTGTAGCGTGGACATCAAAAGATTATGAACAAATTTAAATTTATTTTTACTGGTGTGTTAGTATCAGTAATGTTGTTGTTATCTTGTAGCAACAACGAAGAAAAAAATGTATCCCCAGTTCAAACAGTTTCGTCTGTTTTGAAAACCGCAAAGATGTTGGATTTTGAAAGTGCCTTGAAAGATTGGTACGAGTCAAAAGGAGAAAGTAATTCTAATGTATTGCATAAAAACAAAATGCAAGCGGATTTAAAAATTGAAAATCAAGCCACTAGCTTACTAAAAGAAATTGGAGTAAGTCAAAGCGACATTGATTCTAAGAAAGCAATATCAAACGACAATTTAGTCTATTTTGCTTTAGAAGAGTATTCTAAAAAGTTATCACAAATGTACAATCTAAACAAAAAATAAGATGAAAAATTTAATTTTAGCCTTAACATTATTAATTTTTGTTAGTGGTTTCTCACAAAGAAAAATTACAGTTACTAATCTCACCAGTACTGCAATGAAAATTTATGGAATCAGAACAAAACCAGCAACTGGAGTATATCCTTATTGCTATGGATATAGTTTTGCTTTGTATTCTGGGCAATCTTATACTTTGGTAAATAATTTAAGTATAACCAAATTTCCATTCTATTCGTCACCAACTTCACTTCCACAAGTTGCAAGTGTTCCCTTTTGGAAACGAGTAAATTCTACAGCAAATATATTAAATGGTCAAACTGGTTCAAGCCTTTGGAATAGTACTATTGCAAATACTCAAGCCTTTAATTATTTAGATTTTAGTATTGGTTCTATAAATGGTCTACCAAGCAGCTATGGAGTTATTGGCATATCAACACCTAATGGTTATCTTGAAAACCTATCTGAAGGTTGGGGTGCATTTTATGATTTTTACCCTGCTATCGCACCAAGTACAATTTCAGAAATCACAATTACATTTGTTGATCTTTAAATATATATAATTAAATATGAAAAAAATATTATTTATAGCATTGTTAGTTTGCGGGATGCAACTACAAGCTCAAAAAACGTTCAAACTTTTTAATTTAACTGCTAATACAGTTACAATTGATGATTTAGTAACCAATACTGGTACAGCAGGTGCTTTTCCTCAATTCCATTCTAAACCAGGTGGACCTGTAAATATTGCACCATTTGGTAGTTATACATTAACTACAACAAACCTAACTCGTTTTCCATTTTTCTCTCCAACAAGTGTGCCTACAATCAATTCTTGGGAAAGAGCAACTTCAGCAACAAGTAGTACTGTAATATCAAGCACGGTAGCATTTCCTTTAGGTGGAATTCAAGTTTTTTACTGGATACAAGTAAGGATTGGATCTAATACCAAACATATTGGAATTCCAGCTTCTGGATATACACAATCTTTAACCAGTAATGGTTGGACAGCAAGTTATACTCAAACTGGTACAACAGCTGCACCTATATACACCGTTACAATACAATAAATAATTTTAAAGACTGATGGCTTTTGTCATCAGTCTTTTATAAATCATTATTACTATGAAAAAAGCAATCCTTTTAATTTTAATTAGTCTTTCTGCTTCAGCACAAAATTTTAATTTTCAACGCAGTTGGGGTACCTATTTTGGAGACGAACGATTTTTTCTCAAAGATTCTAAAACAGACAAACAAGGAAACTTATATCTTGTCGGTGTATTTATTAATGGAACAAGTACAACACAACCTCTATTTTCAACCCCAAACAGTCTTCAACCAACTTTTGGTGGTGGTGATTCTGATGGATTTATTGCCAAGTTTAACAATTTAGGGCAACTCACTAGGGCAACCTATTTTGGAGGAAGTGATATTGATCTTATCGAAGGTGTTGATTTTGATATATCAGGCAATGTGTATATTGTTGGCGCTACCCAAAGTTCAAGCAACATTGCAACGATAAACACAAACCAAACAACGCTCAATGGCATAAGCGATTTTTTTATAGCAAAATTTAATCCTACGGGGACATTACAATGGTGTACCTATTATGGTGGGTCAGAAGGCGAAGGATATGATATTAATAATCCGTTTAGTTATGAAAATAGAATTTTTATATCCCACGATAACTCCAATAACTTTTATATAGCTGGATACACTTTTAGTCAAAATTTAGGCACATTAGACACTTTTCAACCTACTATAAATCAATCGAATCAAGTTATTGCAAAATTTGATAATGATAGCAACCGTATATGGACTACCTATTATAGCTTTAATGGAAATCGTATGCTTGCTTTAAAAGCAACAACTACTGCCTTATATGTTAGAGGTCGAATAAATAACTGTAATCCCTCATTCCCTACTGACAATAATTATTATGGCTCTGCTAATGGTTATCAACCAACCTCTTTAAATTGTTTTAACACTTTTTTGTCAAAATTTACTAGTACAGGTCAAAGAGAATGGAGTACTTATTATGCAGAAAACAATGGTACATCAAGAAAATCTCTCGATGTATTTGAGGATAAAGTATATTTTTCCGGAACAAGTTCAAGTAATTTAGTTACAACTTCTGGCGTTTTTCAAGAATCAGCGGGTCAAGAAAGACCTCCCTATTTAGTGCAGTTTACAGAAAACGGAACACGAGATTGGGGTACTTATAACGGTTCAAATACAGGATTTCCTGCATTCGGAGGAAGTTACGATGCAAATTATACTTCTATAGATGAATCAGGTGGAATTTACCTAAGTGGAGTAACTTCCTTACATAGTAATTTTGCAACTACTGGTGCATATCAAGCTAATCTAATTGGTCAAACAGATGGTTATGTTTGCAAATTTGACAACCAAGGACAAAAAATTTGGGGTACATATTACGGAGGGAATTTGTTTGAATATGATATGATTATGCAGCCATCCAATAACAATAATTTTTATGTAGTAGGTACTTCATCAAGTACAACGGGATTAACAACACCTAATTGCTACCAACCCAGCATTTCAACTTATGATATAGATAATGGCACGCCGCAAAACATTTTCATTGCCTATTTTACTCCTAGACCACTATCAACCCAAACTTTTGAAACATTAAATATTTCACTTTACCCAAATCCTAATAATGGTAATTTTACTATTTCGTGCAAAAACGATTTTCTAGTAAACTCAAATTTAGAGATTTTTGATATTTTAGGAAAACGGTTGTTTCAACAAAAGTTGTACAAAAATGAAACAGTTATCAATCTTATAAATTTTTCAAAAGGAATTTATATTACCAAAATAACTAAAAATGATACTGTTTTAAATTCTAAAATTAGTGTAGAGTAAAGTAATTAAAACAAGAATTCAACAATTATCCTGAAAAAGCAGTTTTAAAAGACATTAGAAAAATCAATTAGCTTTTAACTTTTTATTTGGATTAGTTTCATCATTTGTTGCGCTATATTTGTATTTCACAAAATAGTTCTATGGCACGATTCAAAGAAAACGATTTACCAAAAGCAAAACTTAATGCTAGTTCTATTGGTAAAGCACTTTTAATATTCAAATATGCTGGAAAAAACAAATGGAAATTCTATGTAGGATTAGTTTTTCTATTATTAACTGGTGGTACAGCATTGGCTTTTCCAAAACTAATGGGAATGCTCGTAGATTGTGTAAAAAATAAAGATATCGCTCAAGCAAATTCTATAGCTTTAGGATTAATAGGAATTCTATTTTTGCAATCTTTCTTTTCTTTTTTTAGAGTTTCATTATTTGTCAATTTTACTGAGAATACTTTAGCCAATATTCGATTGGCATTGTACAGTAATTTGGTCAAATTGCCCATGACTTTCTTTTCTCAAAAAAGAGTTGGAGAATTAAATAGCAGAATAAGTTCAGATATAACTCAAATTCAAGACACGCTTACGACTACAATTGCGGAGTTTTTACGTCAATTTATATTAATTATTGGTGGAGTCATTTTGTTAGCTACACAAAGTTATAAACTTACCTTAATGATGCTTTCTGTAGTTCCTGTAGTAGCAGTTGCAGCGGTTATTTTTGGAAGATTTATCAGAAAATATTCGAAAAATGTACAGGATAAAGTAGCAGAAAGTCAGGTGATTGTAGAAGAAACCTTGCAAGGAATAAGTAACGTAAAAGCATTTGCTAACGAATGGTATGAAATTGCACGCTACAAAGGAAAAATTCAAGAAATTGTAGCAATTGCCATCAAAGGTGGAAAATATCGCGGCTACTTTGCTTCTTTTATTATTTTCTGTTTGTTTGGTGCTATTGTAGCAGTGGTTTGGTTTGGTGTCACTTTGAGTATCAATGGCGAAATGACTGTTGGACAATTGATTTCGTTTGTATTGTATTCTACATTTGTTGGAGCTTCTTTTGGTGGTATTGCAGAATTGTATGCCCAAATTCAAAAAGGAGTTGGAGCAACAGAAAGGGTTTTTGAACTATTAGACGAAACTCCTGAAAAAATTAACTCAACTCATGTTCAAGTAGTTGAAAAAATAAAAGGAAATGTAACTTTCAAAAATGTAGCATTTTCATATCCCTCAAGAAAAGAAATTCAGGTATTGAAAGATGTAAATTTTACAGCTAATTTTGGTCAGAAAATTGCAATTGTTGGTACTAGTGGAGCAGGAAAATCAACTATATCGTCACTCCTACTGCGTTTTTATGATATTGATGGTGGTCAAATAATGATTGATGACAAAAGTATTTATGATTATGATTTAGAACAACTTCGTGGCAATATGAGTATTGTGCCTCAAGATGTGATTTTGTTTGGTGGTTCTATTAGAGAAAACATTGCTTACGGAAAACCAAATGCTACAGAAGACGAAATAATGATTGCAGCCAAACAAGCCAATGCTTTTGAATTTGTAAATGGATTTCCAGAAAAATTTGACACTTTAGTTGGAGAACGTGGTATTAAACTTTCAGGTGGACAACGTCAACGTATTGCTATTGCACGTGCTTTATTGAAAAATCCAAGTATCTTGATTTTAGACGAAGCGACTTCTTCATTAGATAGTGAAAGTGAAAAACTAGTACAGGAAGCTTTAGAAAATTTAATGAAAGGAAGAACAAGCATTATTATAGCACACAGACTTTCTACTATCAGAAAAGCAGATTCTATACTAGTTTTGAATGAAGGAAAAATTACAGAACAAGGAACACACAAAGAACTGCTTGAAATTGAAAACGGAATCTATAAGAATTTGAGCAATTTGCAGTTTAGTGAGTATTAAAATAACGCAGATTTTTTATTTTATTTGAATCTGTGAATCTGCGGCTAATCTAATTTCTAAATTCATTATTTACTTTTTCTTCTATCTCTTTCTATTTTCAATAAATTCAATTCTCTGCTGGTTTGTCCTGCCACTGAGGTGTTTTCTTCAGCACGACGAATCAAATAGGGCATCACATCACGAACAGGTCCAAAAGGCAAATATTTTGCTACATTAAATCCGTGAGCTGCTAGATTATAACTGATATTATCACTCATACCGTATAATTGTCCAAACCAAATTCTACTATCACTTTTAGAAATTCCTTTTGCTGCTTGCATTTCCATTAATTTATAGGAACTTTCTTCATTATGAGTTCCAGCAAAAATGGACATTTTATCTATATGTTTCATCATATAATCAATTGCAGCGTTGTAATTATCATCTGTAGCTTGTTTAGAAGCACAAATTGGGGTTGGGTATCCTTTTTCTTCAGCACGTTTGTGTTCTTTTTCCATATAAGCACCACGAACTATTTTCATACCGATAAAAAATCCTTCTGAATTTGCTCTTTCGTGCAATTGTTTTAAATACTCCATTCTATCCCAACGATACATTTGTAAGGTATTGAAAACAATCACTTTTTCTTTATTGTATTTGCGCATCATTTCTTCAACCAAATCATCAGCAGCATCTTGCATCCAACTCTCTTCGGCATCAATAAGTAATGCAACATCTTTTGAATGAGCGGTTTTGCAAATAATTTCAAACCGTTCTTTTACTTTATTCCACTCAATTTGTTCCTCAGCAGAAAGTGGTTGCTTCTCTCCTACTTTTTCATACAAATCCAATCTTCCTAATCCTGTTGGTTTGAATACGGCAAACGGAATTGCTTTGCGTTCTTTGGCAAATTCAACTGTTTTTAAAGTCATTTCTAAAGCGGCATCAAATTGTGCTTCTTCTTCTTTGCCTTCAACAGAATAATCAAGAACAGATGAAACGCCTTTGGTGTACATTTTATCAACAACTGACAAACAATCTTCTTCGTTTACACCACCACAAAAATGGTCAAAAACCGTAGCACGAATCAATCCGTCAACTGGTAAATGGGCTTTGAGGGCAAAATTAGTAACTGCGGTTCCAATTCTTACCAAAGGTTCATTGGCAATCATTTTGAAAAGAAAATAGGCTCTATCTAGTTCGGTGTCACTTTTTAAAGAGAAAGCAACTTGAGTATTGTTGAAAATTTTATCCATTTCTATAAAAATAGTCTTTAATTATGTAAAAGTATTTATTTTGAATAAAAATCTAAGGATAAATACTAGTTGTGCAAATATAATGAGAATTTGATAATTTCTAATTTGAATTGGCTATTCTTTTTATCATTCCGTTAAAAATGAAAAAATGAAAAGGTAACATGCTATACCAATACAATCTACCAAAAATTCCAATTGGACGAAACGTTGCAATTTGATGCAAAATATTATTTTCATCGATTCGAAATTCAAGCCAAGCTTCACCTGGAACACGCATTTCTGCAAAAAGTAAAAGCCGTTTATTTTCTTTATCGGCAAGTAAAACTCGCCAAAAATCTAATGAATCTCCATTATCTAATTCTGAAGGACTAGTTCTTCCACGTCGCAAACCAACACCTCCAAAAAGTTTATCAATAAAACCTCTTAGTTGCCACATCCAATTGCCATAATACCATCCTTTATCTCCTCCAATAGACCAAATATTTTTTAAAACTTGATCCGTATTTGCAATAGAAATACTTTTACTGTCTTTTAAACAACCGTAATTTGGAATCTGAATATAATTGGACAAATTCTTTTTAAATCTGCTACTAGCCAAACTATCTTTCCAGCTGGATATTACTAAATTCTGTTCAATTTTTTCAAATGCTAATTTTATGGCATCAACATAAGAAATTGGTTTTATATGCAACATTTTTTGCAGGCGATTGTCTTTGCAAACTACTTCAACTTTCATGCTATCAACAAGATTCATAGCTAATTTATAGGAAGTCGAAGTAACAAAATACAACCAATAGGATGAAAGTTTTGGTGTCATTATCGGAATAGTAATTATTGCCAACTTGATGCCTCTTGTTTTTGCATACAATTGCATCATTTGTTTATAGGTAATTACATTTGGACCACCAATATCAAATGATTCGTTGAAACAATCTTCTCGGTTTTGTACTCCAATTAAATATTTTATAACATCTCTAATTGCAATGGGTTGCGTGTTGGTTAAAACCCATTTTGGTGTTATCATAATAGGTAGTTTTTCGCATAAATCACGAATGATTTCAAAGGAGGAACTTCCTGAACCTACTATAATTCCTGCTTTTAAAACAGTGAGATTTGGTTTTCCTCCATATAATATTTTCTCAACATTGTTTCGAGAAAGCATGTGTTTTGATAATTTAGGATCATTTACTATTCCGCTTAAATAGATGACTTGTTTTATGTTCATATACTCAGAATAGTGATTGAAAATTTGAGCAGTTTTGGCTTCCATTTGATCAAAAATTTCTGTTGAACTCGACATCGAATGAATCAAAAAATATGCAATGTCTATAGATTTTGGAGAATTTTCTAAATTTACCTCTTCAAGAAAATCAACTTCCCAAATGGTTATCAAGGAAAGTGTATGAGCATCAAGACCTAAACGACTTTTGTCTCGAACGGCACAAACAACTTCGTGACCTTGAGAAAGTAATTCTGGAAGTAATCGTCTGCCTACATATCCGTTGGCACCAGTTAAAAGTATTTTCATAGTAATTACTTTTTAAAAAGTTAATTATTATTCAACCATAAATTTCTGAAAATTTTATTTTTGTCATAATCGTTGGCTTGTTTCTCAATATTAAAATAACGATTTCCTCTAGGATCATTACCTACACCAGCAAGATATGCCCAATTTCCCCAATTGCTACAGACATCATAATCAATAAGTTGTTGTTCAAAATAAGCAGCTCCAAAACGCCAATCGAGTTTTAAATCATTGCATAAATAACTGGCTACAATTTGACGACCACGATTACTCATAAATCCTGTAGCTTTTAATTCAATCATATTGGCATCAACAAAATCTATACCTGTAGTACCATCAATCCAGTTTTGAAGTTGATCCAAATTATGTTTATTGACTAGAATTCCTTTTTCTTGAATACCAGCTTGTTGAAAGAATTTAGAATTATACTTTTTCATCATAAACCGGAAATAATCACGCCACATTAATTCAAAAATTAACCAATAGGTAGATTCGTTTGCACCAAATTGTAATTCGTATTTTTTTAACTCTTGACCTATAAATCGTGGTGAAATACAACCTAAAGCCAACCAAGCTGAAAATTTAGACGAATAATCTTCGCCAACCATACCATTTCTGGTTTCTTTGTATTTTGAAATGGATTTAGTTTCAAAAAAATAATGATTTAATCGATTAATTGCTTCTGTTTCTCCTCCTTTAAATTGAATTGCTGCTCGCTTGTCTATTGATGTAAATGTTAAATTTAATTCTTCTAATGAAGGTAATTTAAATTCTTGAATATTTGGAGAATTGATACCAATAGGTTTTTCAAAAGCGATCCTAATAATAGCATCTTTTTCAGTTTTTTTTCTAAAATTACTAAAAACATCTGGAATATCTTTGATAGAAAAAGGCAAATCTTCGGCGTGATATAGGGTACTTGTACTAAAAGTTTGAAATTCACATTTTAATTTAAATAATTCTGATTGTACTAATGCTTCAGTTTGTTTTTCTTCATAACAAACTTCTCTTTTTGCAAACACTTTGTAGGCTTTGTATTGTTCTACAATTTTAGGAATTTCAATCTCAGGTTTTCCTTTTACAACTATTAAACCTGAGCCAATTGCTCTTAAATTTGCATCTAAATCAATCAATGATTCTAATAAAAATTGTGCTCTAAAATTCCCTGTTTTTTTAAATCCGAACGAAGATGTTTCAAATTGAGATTCATCGAAACAGTAAACCGGTATAATTTCGTTGCTTTGTGCAATTGCTTTGATAAGTGTTTCATTATCGTGTAAGCGTAAATCTGTTTTAAACCAAACGATAGCGGTTTTCATAATTTTTAGTCTTAAAGTCATAAAGTCTAATGTCATAAAGTCTCGTTTAAAAAATCAAATCCAATTATAGTTTGGGCTTTTGACTTTGGCCTTTATGACTTTCGGCTTCTATAATTGATTTATATTTTTTAAGTAATAATCAGCTTGATTTAATAAAGCTGATTTATCTTCGGGTTTCATTTTTCGCCAAACGTTATACATCATTCCAATTCTAGGATTTTTCGCCAATTTGGCTTCATTTTTGTCATAAAAATTCCAATACAAACTATTAAAAGGACACGATTTGTCACCAGTTTTTAAAGCTTTTTTATAAAAACAAGTCCCACAATAATGACTCATTTTATCAATATAAGAAGCTGAACTTACATAAGGTTTTGTACCTACAATTCCACCATCGGCAAACTGACTCATTCCGCGAGTATTAGTAATTTCAACCCATTCGATAGCATCTATATATATTCCAAGATACCAAGCATCAATTTCGTCAGGATGAATCCCTGCCAATAATGCAAAATTTCCGGTAATCATTAATCGTTGGATATGATGGGCATAAGCATACTCTAAGGATTGATTAATAGCATCTTGCATACAATTCATTTTGGTTTTACCTGTCCAAAACCAATCGGGTAATTTTTCTTGATTGTCAAAATAATTCATTGTTGCATATTCGGGCATTTTGCACCAATAAATACCACGCATATATTCTCGCCAACCTATAATTTGACGAACAAATCCTTCAAGTTGATTGAATTCAATTTCGGTTGGTCGTTTTTCCCATTCTTCAATAGCACGATCAATAACTTCTTGTGGTGAAATCATTTTTAAATTCATTGAAAAAGAAATTCTTGCATGATACAAAGACCATTCGTTTGGTGTCATTGCATCTTGATAACTCCCGAATAATTGCAAACATTCTGTAACAAAAAAATCTAATAATTGCAGGGATTGTTTTCTGTTTTTTGGCCAAACAAAATTTTTAGCATCAATATTTCCGATAGTTTTAATATCAGTTTTAATTATTTCTTCATAAATAGTTACTACATCATTATTAAAAACTAAAGGAGCAATAGGTTTATGATTTTTAGGTAATTTTTTCCTATTATCACCATCATAATTCCATTGACCTGTGAGAGGTTTGTCACCTTCCATTAAAACGTTATGTTTTTTTCTTAGTGAGCGGTAAAAACTTTCCATTAAATAAGTTTTTTTGCCTTCAAAGAAATTTTTGAGTTCGTCTCTTTTAGTAAAAAAATGTTCTGAATCTACAACCGAACTTTTTATAGTTAATTTATGGCAAAGACTTTTTAAAATTTCATCAACTCTATATTCATCAGGAAATTGATATTCAAAATGAGTAAAATTGTGCTCTGAAGCTAGATAAAGTATGTTTTTATCAAATGTTTGTAAGTTGTTTTTATCATTCAAATTCAAATAAATTACTTGATGATTGTTTGCTTTTAATTCGTTTGCGAAATTTTGCATAGCAGTAAAAAACCCAACCACTTTTTGTATATGATGAGTTGCATAATCTGTTTCTGTTCTGATTTCCATTAAAACATAAGTTACAGTATCATCAATTGATTTAAACCAAGAATGATTACTATTGAGTTGATCTCCGAGAATTAATCGCAACGTTTTTGACATTTTTTTTATTTATTTATTCTGCATTTATCACTGCAATATTTTACTTCATCCCAAACTTTCTCCCACTTTTTGCGCCATGTAAAAGGTTTGCTACAAATTATACAATTTTTAGAAGGTAAATGTTGTTTTTTAACTCCTTTCATGGTTGAAATTTATTTTTTTTCGTTTCCAGTTTACTTTGACACTTGAACCTTCGGCAATAAAAACAGCTTCGGGTTTTGTATGATTCAAAACAGAAAAAGAGTTTCCATACATTGCTTCAAAATCGCAATCAATAGAATAATTTAGAACCTTATGAACTCTCCAACTTGGATGTTGTAATTGGTATTCTTCTGTTTTATACTCATTTATTTTAGTATAACCGTAATAATGTTCGTAAATGAATTTTTCTAAACTTTCGCTTTGCATGACTTCGGTTTTAGTTTCAGATTCAACATAAATACTGTTCCATTTTTGATTCAAAAGCCATTCAAATTTTATTTTTTGATTCTCTTCCTTAACCCGTAATTTATGTTTTGTTGGTACTACAGTATAATGCTCTTTGTAGAGTTTGTTTGCCATCCAAGCCACTATTTTATAAGGAATTGTTTCGTTGATAAAAACAACGCCTCGTTTGATTTGATTACCTTCTTTTCGGATAACATAAAAACGCAAATTTATCTCTTCAAAAGTTCCTAATACTGGAATTGGAATATTAAAAAGTTTGGTTTTTTTGAACATGAAACCAACTAGACTTATGTATGCTTTACCATTAAATAAATCCAAGGAAACACCTTTGGGTAAAAACGGAATTAAAATTTCTGGGTCAATTTCATAATTGGCCATTATAATATTTTCCCAATTTGCTTTTAAGAATACGGCCATTTTTATGTATTATTTTTTTGTTTCGTTTTTCGATTAGGACTACTGACGTGTTTTTTTAAGATACGTTTTCCTTCTTCTTTTACGTCATCTTTTTTTCTAAAACTCCAGACAATATCACTTGCATATTTTCGAGTTTCTTCGATATTAACTATTGGTTCAGGATAATCTTTACCAATTTCACAGTTATAAAATTGTTGCTCAATGGCGTTTAATTTCCAAGGTTCGTGAATTAATTCTACAGGAATTTGTTCTAATTCTGGCAACCATTTTTTGATAAAAACGCCTTCAGAATCGTGTTCTTCTGAGTTTTTGATAGGATTATAAATCCTGATGGTATTGATTCCTGTTGTACCTGATTGCATTTGCAATTGCGGATAATGAATTCCAGGTTCATAATCTAAAAACTGACGAGCCAAAAAATGTAATTCACGCCAATCTTGCCACAAATTGAAAGTAAAAAAAGAAACCACCATTGCTCGCATTCTAAAATTGAGATATCCCGTTGCCACCACACATCGCATACAAGCATCTATAATTGGAATGCCTGTTTTACCCTCTTGCCACGCTTTTATAAATATTTCGTTTTTGGGTTTTGTTAATTTATCATAGGCTTTATTTACGTTTTCAAACTCCATACGGCATTCATCTTCAAATTTTTGCATAAAATGACAATGCCAGTGTAATCGGGAAACGAAATTGAGTATTGCTCTTTTGTTTGTAGCTTGTTCGTAAAATTGATTGGAATATTGATATATCATTCGCATACTAATATTTCCATATGTCAAATAAGGTGATAGTCTGCTACATCCTTTTCGACTCAAACTAGGTTTAGAAATATGTTTGCTATAATTTGTGTAGCGTACTTTTACAAAACTATCTAAATAGCGCCAAGCCCAATATTCGCCACCTTGTTGAAAGTTTTTATTTCTT
>JAYTIV010000231.1:0-6191 GCA_043731625.1 Flavobacterium sp.
ATTGGAAACTTGTAATTTGTAAACACACTCAACAAAACTAAATTAATTACATACCAAGGATGCACCGTTGTAGAAATAAATAAATACAATGTAATAATCATTAGTGCATTGGTTGCTATAGCTTCAACGGATTTATTTTTCTTTACCAGAGCAAAAAATAAAACAATTGCAAGTGTAATTATAGGTGTAATTTTTCCTACTGTATGTATTATATTGTATCCTTTTACATAAAAGCCAACTTCTCGAACCAAATAATAAATACTTGCATTGAACTCAAAATTCGTAAACCAAAGCGAAATGGTTTCTACATAATTGTTGACAAGTGTTGCATTTAAAAAAGGCAGAAAAAAAAGCACATTCAAACCGATAATCAAACTATAAAATAACACGCTTTTTTTAAATCCTAAATACTTCAAAAATAATGGTAAAAGTAATAAAGGCAGCAATTTTACAGCTATAGATATAGCAATAAAAATAGCCGCAATAATCCATTTTTTAGCTAGTAACTGATACAAACCAAAAACAAAAAAGAACAACATTACGCCTTCAAAATGAAGATTTCCTGTGAGTTCTATAATCACTAATGGATTTAAAAAATACCAAAAAATGTTTTCTGTATTTTTATTAAAATAAGTCAATATTTTTCTTCCGTAATAATATATTCCAATGTCAGCTAGAATAATTATTATTCGCAAAACGATTGTTGAAACAAGTATAGACTTTCCGCCAATAAAAGCTGCATTAACAAATAACAATTGATTAATTGGAGGATAATTGCTGAAATGTGAAGCACTCAAACTTCCCATTTTTTCAAGCAAATAATTGGCGTTGGGAAAAGTAACAATAGTATTTATAATTTCATTTGGCTTGTTTATAAACGGATTAATTTCGTTTAAAATAGCATTTCCATCCCAAATAAAACGGTAAAAATCTTGAGATAAAGCTGGAGTTGAAAATAAAAATAAAACACGATATAAAATGCCAATCTTGAAGAAAGTCTTTTCATACTCTGGAGTTTGTAGTAATGATATCAAACCAACAAAAGCCAATGTGTATAAAAAAACCAGCAAATAAAATTGTTCTCTTTCAAAAAAATAACCTAACACTAAATACGCAAACACACTTATTATAGCTGCAATATAAATTTGATATTTGGTAAAAAAAGCATCCAAACTAATTGCTTTTTACAGATTGTACAAATACATAGCTAAAGCCGAAAAATAACATTAAATGAAAAGGAAATAACGCATAATCATTTAATTTAAAACCACTGTATAATCCAAAAATAAAATACAAAACGAGTAAACCTTCGATAATGGTGTTCTTTGAAATGGTTTTAGAAATATAAATATTCTCTTTCCACTTGTCTTTTAATGTTTCAATATTAAATTTTGGTGTTCTTATAAATTCACTTTTTTTGCCTAAAAATCCCTCAAGTACAGCAATCGAATTTTGAAATGAAAATCCCATTGCAATAGCATAAAATGTAAAAAACATTCCAATGTATTTGATGAAATTCTTAAAACCTCCACCTTGTACTTTTTTATAGGTATACCAATAACAAATAAAGAAAATGATAGATGTTACAATAAAGAAAATCATTACATCAAAATACCAACCAATGTGACTAAAATAATTTTTCACAAATAACATTGGCACACTAAAAACTGCCATTGTAAAAATACACAAAAACATCGAACTATTGAGTAAATGCAGCAATCCGTGGAACTTTGTTTTATTAGAAATAGTAGTTGATGCTATAACTTTGGATGCCATTTTCACAAAATTTTCTGCTCCACCTTTATTCCATCTAAATTGTTGTGAACGTGCAGCGCTAATAATTGCTGGCAATTCGGCTGGAGTTTCTACATCTTCTAAATAAATAAATTTCCAGTTTTTAAGTTGCGCTCTGTAACTTAAATCTAAATCTTCGGTAAGCGTATCACTTTCCCAATTTCCGGCATCTATAATACACGATTTTCTCCATACACCAGCCGTTCCGTTAAAGTTGATGCAATGTTGTTTTGAATTCCTACCAGTTTGCTCTAAGGTAAAATGTGCATCGAGCGCAAAAGCTTGAATTTTGGTTAAGATGGAATAGTTTCGATTTAAATGTGCCCAGCGTGTTTGCACTACGCCTACTTCTGAGCTTTTAAAATTTGGTATCGTTTGGAGTAACCAATCAGGTTTTGGCATAAAATCGGCGTCAAAAATAGCAATAAATTCTCCTTTGGCAGTTTCTA
Organism: Flavobacterium sp.; assembly: GCA_043731625.1. GTDB lineage: Bacteria > Bacteroidota > Bacteroidia > Flavobacteriales > Flavobacteriaceae > Flavobacterium. The sequence continues at coordinate 2,244 of JAYTIV010000231.1, forward strand.
ATCCTTCTTTTAAAGCACCAGCTTTGAAACCCGTTCTAATTTGTCTTGTAATTTGTTTGATGTCGATACCTTGATTTACATATTTTGCAACTAGATTTTTTGTCAATAGTACACTTTCATCGGTACTATCATCTAAAACTTGAATTTCGAGTTTTTCTTTTGGATATTCAAGTAAAACTATATTTTCTAGTAATCGTTCAATAACATATTTTTCATTGTAAATTGGTAATTGTATTGTAACTAGCGGAATTTCTTCGGGGTTTGAAAAATTAAATTTCTCAATTATTTGTGCGTTTTTTTTACTTTTCAGATAATTTAAAAGCAAGTTAAACTGTGCTAAACTATAGAAAAAGATCAATAGAATAGCAATGCTATAAACAAAGAGAACTATATAGGAAAGAACTAAAATCATTTTTATTTTTTAAACGTATATTTTACAATCCAACCAATAATTTTTATACCAGCCATTACGGTTCCTCTTACAGTTCCAGAAACTTTTGAAACGCCAATTCGGTTTTTGTAACGAACAGGAATTTCAATATAACTCATTTTTTGCCTCAAAACTTTTAGTTGCATTTCAATAGTCCAACCATAGGTTTTATCTTCCATTTGAAGTTGTAATAGTTTATCATATTTAATGGCTCGAAATGGTCCTAAATCGGTAAATTTTGCTCCAAATAATGCTTTCATTAAAAAAGTAGCCAACCAATTCCCGAAAACTTGTTGTGGTGTCATTGAACCACTTTCTCGTAAATTGGAAACTCTTGCTCCAATTACAAAATCAATATTTTGATTCACTATTGGTTCAATTAATTTTGTCAATTCTTCTGGATAATCAGAATAATCACCATCGAGAAAAACTATAATATCTGGTTTTATTTCTAATTCAGAAATAAATTTCATTCCTTTTAAACAGGCATATCCATAACCTTTTCTAGTTTCTAAAAGTACTGTTGCTCCAGCATTTTTGGCTACTTCTTCTGTTTTATCGGTTGAATTATTACTAATTACAATTATTTCATCTACTAATGACGGAATTTCTGCAATTACATTCGCAATAGCGTTTTCTTCATTATAGGCAGGAATAATTACTTTTATTATGCTCATTATTTATTTGTGTAAACTAATCCAATACTAAATCCTTTTTCTTTTCTCACGTTTCTACCATCTAAAGTTTGGGTTAACAATGTACTTATTCCAAAATTTTTACTGAGTTGATAATAAACTGTTGCACTTAAATTAGTAAAATTAACTCTATTATTTGCAAATGCTGACAATCCGCCTTGAGCAAAAAAATCATCCGAAAAAATATCATTTCCTTTTTCAGAATTTTGAATAGTTAACCGAGCATCCGTGTACCATTTTGATTTGGCGAAACCTAATTTAAAATTAAAAATATTCGCATCTGGAATGTTGTAATCGTCTCTTGTTTCTTTAAAACTTCTAGCATATAATCCTTCTACAAACCAACCTTTTTTTATTTTGTATTGTATAATTGCAAATGGATTTATGGCTGTAACGCCGTGACCTAATGCAATAATTCCTTGTTCGGTGTAATTGGATAACGGAGTTGAAAATCCCAAACCAGAACTTACTGTCAGATAACTTTTTTCGTATTTTTTAAAAACCAATCTAAAATTAACATTCAATTCAATATCTTGAAAACCTTGTTGTGATGGTTTATTGGTAACAGGATCGGGAGCATTATTTTTATTATAAATGTATAAATAAGGAATATTGGCAGTTACATACAACCAATCTTTAAACGAATAGCTAACAAATACATTCACAATTTGCGTGTCAATAGTTCCAAATTCTGCTGGTACAATATCGATTAATTCTTTACCTGCAAAAAGTTCTTTGCCATTTTTATAAGTAAAATTTGAAGCAACAACTAATTTACCTTTAGGGTTAAAAAAGCCAGAAACAGCATATTGACTATAATTTTGTTGAAACGCAAAAAAGAAAAGCAATACAAGAGCACTTTTCATTTTTGTAATATAAAATAGTTTGTTATTTAAAATTATAGTCATTTAATAGATTAAATAATTATTGTCTTTTTTAAATTCGTCTAAATTGGTCCAAGTTTTTATTTTTTTACCATTATTGTATTTCTCCGCTTTGGTGATTTCTCCTTTCGCATAAACAATAGTAATTCCGTTGAGTTTGTTACTTTTGTATTCACATTTTCTGGTTATTATTTGTTTTTCATCATAATAAATCCACCAATTTATTTTTTGATTATTTTTGTAATGACCTTCTTCTTTCTTGAATCCGTTTTCGTAATAAAAAAGCCAATAATCGGTTTTTTTGTCATTGAATGTCCAACCTTCTTCTTTTATTTTTTTGTTAGGATAATAATTTTTTATATAGATTTTGTCGTCGGAAATTCCGAAAGACGTTAGAAAAAATAATATTGTAAAATACTTGAACATTATTTAATTTTTAAAACATAAGTCACTTGCTTAAACAACAATAGAAACTTATAATATTCTACTTTTTCAATTTCCAAACTTAACTCATCAAAAAGTTTTCTCCAACCAGCATCAGTTCGATTAGTATGAGGATGTCCAATAAATTCCCAATTATTCAAGCTATCACAATACCAAGTAAAGTATTTTTGGAAAATGTTGTCATAAATATCTTCCATAATAATAACTCTTTTTCCAACTCGAATGGCTTCTTTGATTATTGGAATTTGATCTTTAATATGATGTAAAACGGTAATAATTTGAACAGTATCAAATTGTTTATCTTGAAAAGGAATCGTTTTTCCATCATAAACAACAACTTCAATTTCTTTGAAAAATGATTTGTTTTTAATATCAATTCCAGTAATGTTGATAGTGTTGTTTTGTAATAATAAATTCAAACCTCCATTTCCTGAACCAATGTCTAAAACTTTTTCGTTTGGACTATAAAATTTTAATAAACGGTCTAACTTTACTTTAGCTTTACCGATGTACCAGTTTTTTAGTATTTTGTTTTTCATTTTTGATTAATCAAATCCATCAAATTCACATCATTTCCTAAAAGAATATCATTAGAGTTAATTCTTCCAGCTGGTGTATCGTTCTCTAATTTCAAAACACCTCTTGGGCAAACTGCTGAGCAGATACCGCAACCTACACAAGACGAACGCACAATATTCTCGCCTTTTTGAGCATAACTCCGAACATCAATTCCCATTTCGCAATGTGTTGTGCAATTACCACACGAGATGCATTGTCCGCCATTGGTTGTAATTCTGAATTTTGAAAATAAGCGTTGTTGTAATCCTAAAATTGCCGCCATTGGGCAACCAAATCGGCACCAAACACGATTTCCTAAAATAGGGTAGAAGCCAACTCCAATTACTCCAGAGAATGCAGATCCAATAGCAAATCCGTACCATTCTCTTAACTTGTAACTATCAATAAATAAAATGTTTGTATTTCCTGAAAAGAAATTAATTCCTAAAGAAACAATAATTATTGCTATTAAAGTTCCAATAGTAAATTTGGCATCAGTATCTAAATCTTTGCGTTTAAAAATAAATAGAACTCCTGTAAAAGTAATCAAAAAGCCAACAATACCATATATAAATTGATTTTTGGTTATGAAACTTAAATCAGGATTATCATTCAAAAAAGTAAACACAACCGCAATAGTCATAATGAATGAAAATGCTAAAATAATATGAATAGACCATCGCTCAAACTTCCAAGCTTTTGTGCTTGAATTGGATAAATGACGAAAACTATCACCAGCAGTTTCGGCTAAACCACCACAACCGCAAACCCACGAACAATACCAACGTTTTCCATAAAAATAAGTCAATATTGGTGATATGATAAAAATCATTGCTACGCCAAATACCAACATAAACATTCCTAGATTCCCACCATTTAAAAGATTTTTAAGATGCCAATCATTAAAAAAGTAATAATTTAATGGCCACATATTTGT
>JAYTIV010000232.1:0-15798 GCA_043731625.1 Flavobacterium sp.
ATTATCAATGCAGTTTTCTTTTGCACAAGAGAAAACCGTGACTGGTGTTGTTTCTGACGAAACAGGTCCGCTACCAGGTGCCAATGTAATTGTAAAAGGTACAAATCGTGGAACGCAAACAGATGTTGATGGAAAATATTCGATAAAAGCAAAAACTGGAGAAGTTTTAATTTTTTCTTTTATTGGAATGACAGATGCGTCTGCTTCAGTAGGTGCTTCTAGTACATTAAATATGAAGTTGAAATCTGGAGGAGTCGAACTAGGAGAAGTTGTAGTAACCAGTCAAGGTATCAAGAAAGAGAAAAAAGCACTTGGTTATGCCGTAAATACTATTAAAGCTGAGGATTTTGCTTCAAAACCTTCAACAGATGTAGCAAGAGCTTTAACAGGTAAAGCACCAGGAGTTAATATTCAACAAACTAGTGGACTTTCAGGTTCAGGTACAAATATTATTATTCGTGGTTATTCTTCTATTACAGGAAATAACCAACCTTTATTTGTAGTTGATGGAATACCATTTAATACAGATACAAATAGTGATGGAAATTTTCTTGAAGGAGCAACAAATGCTTCAAGTCGTTTCTTAGATTTAGATCCTAATAGTATTGAAAGTATAAGTATCTTAAAAGGATTAAGTGCTACGACTTTATATGGTTCTGCTGGACGAAACGGAGTAATATTAGTTACAACCAAGTCTGGTGACACAAAAAAATTAAATAAAAAAATGGAAGTAAATTTTTCTCAGTCTATGTACATGACAAAAATAGGTTCATTGCCAGATTACCAAAACAGTTATGGTAACGGATTTGATAATAATTTTACAACCGCTTTTTCAAACTGGGGACCAGCTTTTGGAACGGTTGGTACTCAAGGTATTGGTGCAGATGGATTAGTACCACATCCTTATGCTTATTTAAATACTCAACTAGGAATTTTTCCTGAATTTGCAGGAGTTAGAGTGCCTTATGCGCCCCAAAATAACGTAAAACCATTTTTTAAAACAGGAGTTGTAAATACTACTTCTCTTAGTTTAGGAGGAAGGTCTGATAACACATCATACAATATGAGTGTAGGTCACACTAGAGATGAAGGTTTTATTGATAACAATACCTACCAACGTTTAAATTTAAGTACAGGAGGTCAAACAAAATTAAATAATGGATTTACTTTTAGTACGGTTATGAATTATGTACGAACAGATAAAACTGCACCGCCTACTGCTGCAGGATTTGGTTCAAATGCAGCCGCACCATCTGTTTTTGCCAATATTTTATATACTCCGAGAAGTTTAGATTTATTTGGATTGCCTTATGAGAATCCAGTTGATCATAGTTCTGTAAACTATAGAACAGACATACCTAACCCAAGATGGACTTTAAAAAATGCTAGTGATGATGAATCGGTAAGACGTTTTTTTGGTAATTATATTGCGAGTTATGAAATAAATTCTTGGTCAAATGTTTCTTATAGATTGTCAATTGATAATTATACCCAAACTAAGAAATATTACATCAATAGAGGTAATGGTCAACCATTTGATACAGAGGGTTTTATGAGGACTTCTGTAAACGAAAATACGGTTTTTGACCATACTTTTAGCTATAATTTTGATACCAAGTTAGACAAAAATCAAAATTGGAATTTAGACGGAACTTTAGGTTTTAATCCTAGACTAGAAGCTTATAATTATAATAGATTAATAAGTACTGTTCAATTTGTTTATGGTTTTATCGAGCATCAAAATTTTGAAAATCATGATGGTTACTCTGAAAGACAAAGTTTTAACATTGTAGGATTATATGGAAGTTCTACGTTAGGATATAAAAAATATTTATATTTAAATCTTCAAGCAAGAAGAGATAGCTATTCTTCTTTACAAAAAAGTACTAGATCTTTATTTTATCCTTCGGCTTCCTTATCATTTGTGCCAACAGATGCATTTAAATTCTTGAAAGATAATAAATTTGTTAATTTCTTGAAAGCTCGTTTAGGGTATGGTTCTTCTGCAGGTTTTCCAGATGCATACAAAACGAGCATAGGTTTAGATACTAGAACAAAAGTATTTTTGCAAAGTGATGGGACACCTGTTAATATTATTTCACAAAGTAATGAATTAGGAAATCCAAATTTAAAACCCGAATTAATTACAGAATTAGAATTTGGTTTGGAAGGAAAATTTTTTCATAATCGTTTAGGTATAGATTTGTCATTATATGATAAAGTATCAACTGATTTGATTATTGCAAGACAATTAGATCCAGCTACTGGTTATGATATTACAGCAGACAATGTGGCGAGAATGAGTAATAAAGGTATTGAATTAGGCGTTAATTTATCTATTTTCAAATCTAAAAATGATGGGTTTACTTGGAATACTTCTGTTAATTTTTCTAAAAATAAAAACTTAGTAGAATCTTTAGGATTAGGAAATAATGGTGGCATTGTAGTGGCAGGATTTACCAATTTAGGGAATTTTGCTATTGAAGGAGAGCCTTATGGGGTTATAAAAGGAAGTACCATTAAAAGAGATGGAAATGGTAATTATTTAGTAGGTGGGGATGGTAATTATTTAGAGAATAATGACTTGACAATTATTGGTGACCCAAATGCAGATTGGAGATCAACAGTTATAAATGAATTTTCATTTAAAAATATAACTTTTGGCTTTCAGTTTGAGTTCCAAAAAGGAGGAGATATCTATTCTACAACTGCAAATTCATTATTATCAAGAGGTTTAACAGAGGATACTAATTTTGATAGAACCGGAACAGTTGTTTTACCTGGTGTCAATACAAACGGAAATATCAATACTACTCAAATAGGGATAACGCAATACGGATTTAACAATAGTGGTTTCTTTATCAACGAACAATCGATTTATGACGCTACTAATCTTAGACTAAGAGAAATTTCGTTATCATATGATTTACCAAAAAAATATTTAGACAAAACACCTTTTGGAAAAATATCATTATCTATTGTGGGTCAAAATTTATGGTTCAAAGCATTTAATTTCCCTAAACACTTAAATTTTGATCCAGAAGTAATGAGTTTGGGAGTTGGTAACGGTCAAGGGTTTGATTATTTAACAGGTCCAACTTCAAAACGTTTTGGGTTTAACTTTAATTTAACTTTCTAGAAAATGAAAATATATAACACTTTTTTTAAATGGTCTTTTATAGCAATTGTTTTTACATTTAGCAGTTGTGAGACTGTTGATTTAGAACAAACAGAAAATCCTAGTCAGATATCAGTAGATCTTTTAGATCCAACATATGCATTTAACTATGTGCAATTACAGTTACCTGATTTTGTTAATTCTGCCAATGATTTTACGCAAAGAGTAACCAGACAAATGGCTATGACAGGTGGTAACACTTATGATAATGCTTTTGCGCCAGTTAATTCAAACAACAACTGGAATATAGGTTATAATATGCTAAATGCTATTAAATTGATGGAGCCAAAAGCAATTCAAAGTGGTAAAACTTATGCATTAGGTGCTTCAAAAGTAATTAGAGCTTATGTTATTATGACGATGGTTGATATGTATGGAGATATTCCATTTTCTGAATCATTACAAGGCAGTGGTAACTTAAGCCCAAAGTTTGATAAAAGTCAAGATATTTATAAGCAATTATTTCTTGACTTAGATGAAGCTAAAATAATATTGCAACAATCAAATAGTTCTACTGTGCAAGATTTGTATTATACAAACCAATCAGGTTGGATAACTTTAGCAAATACATTAAAATTAAAAATGTATCATACTGCTCGTTTGGCAGGAACTGATATTGGAGTTACTGATATAGGTGCCGCTATAAATAGCATTCTTTCAGAAGGAAATTACATCGATACAGAATCAGAAGATTTTGCATTTAAATATGGAAATTCAAGATTTAGTCCTAATACTAGGCATCCTTTATACAATGATCAATATGAAGTTGGTGGTGGAGCATATATAGCAAATTATATGATGTGGGCAATGACTACAGAAAAAGGTTTTGGAACTGCAATTGTAACAGACGCAGCTACAACTACAGACCCAAGAACTCCTTATTATTTTTACAAACAGTATGTTGATCCTTTTGATTATGTAAATGATCCATTTACTTTACCAGCAATTTCTAGACCAGATCATTATAATAATGTAGAATATAATTCTTTTTATTTACCAGCTGTAGCAACTCCTTATGCGGTTTCAAATTGGACAGGTCAATCAACATTGACCAAATTAGGTTTTTGGGGTAGAGATCACGGTGATAATTCAGGAATTCCGCCAGATGCAAGTTTAAGAACTGTTGGGGGCATTTACCCTATAGGCGGTACTTATGGCACAGGAGGTGATGTTCAAACAGGAGGAGATAAAGGTGCTCAGGGTGCAGGAATTATGCCTATTTTACTTTCTTCTTTTGTTCATTTTATGTTAGCTGAAGATGCTCTTTCTTTTCCAGTTTCAGTTGGAGTAACGTTAAGTGCAAGAGATGAATTTGAAAAAGGAATTAGAAATTCTATTGATAAAACTGTTAATTTCATTCCTGATTTTCCATATCTAGCAGGTACAGCACCAGTTCCTGCAATTATAAATGCACAAAAAGAATCATATGTAAATTTCGAATTGTTAAAATATGATAATGCAGCTACAAATAAATTAGAACTTATTATAAAAGAATATTTTATTGCTGCTTGGGGTAATGGTATCGAACCATACAATAATTATAGAAGAACGGGTTACCCAAGTAATTTTCAACCAACATTAGAATTGGCTTCTGGAGTATTTTATAATACTGCTTTATATCCTAGTAGCAGTACTGTAAATAATCCTAATGCTCCAAATAATGTGAGAACTAAAAAAGTATTTTGGGACAAAGCAAATGTCGTTTTACATTAATCAAATAACAATTATGAAAAAAATATTTTTATTACCAATATTTATATTAACTTTTGTATCTTTTTCTTCTTGTGAAAAAGATGAAAGTTTAGACCCAAGACCCTTGTTCGTAAGCGGTCAGTTTATGCGATTGGATATTAAAAGAGATCGTTTAAATGTGAATGATCCTAATACCTCTTTTGGAGGGCCTTTAACAAATCCTTCTAATACAGTAGTTCGGTATGAACTTTTTGTGAGATTAACAAGAGGTGGTGTAGTTCAAAGTGATTATATACCTTATGATGTGCTTACTACTTTTCCGCAAGAATTAGCCATAACTCCTGCAAAAATAGAGCAAGCTTATGAAGCTGCAGGACAAAGTGTAGCACCATTAGCAAATGGAGATGCTTTTCGATTTATAGCCTATTCTTATGATAGTGCTGGAGTTAAAAGAGGATACTATAATCTTTCTCGAACGGTGCAAACTAATAAAGGTTACAAACAGGCTTATCGCTTTAATTTGATTTTAACTGATAATCTAACTGCACCACTAAATAATTATGAGCCTTAATTATTAATGCAATTAAAATTATATTACATTTAATTAACAATATTAATTTATACTATGAAAAATTTTATAAAAATATTTTCTCTTCTTTTTACTCTTAGTTTATTCGTAAGTTGTAATACAGATGAAAAATTTAGTGGGTCTCCAGAAGGTAATTTAGAGATTATTACATTGAAAGGTACAGTTACAACCCCTGTAACATCGGCATTAACAAGTCAAAAAGTTCCTTTTACAGTTACACTACCTGAAAATAAAACTTTTGCAGATACCGTAACAGTTGAAGTGTCTTCTACAGCAAAAAGTGGTGGTAGAACCAGAACAAGTGTAGACATTATGCCAGGACAGAGCTCTGCTACTGGTGAAATTACTGCAGTTGGAGGTTCTATTTTTAAAACAACATTTGATTTGTCTCTTACAGCTATTAATTTGAAAACAGTTGAACCAGGGAAACATTATTTAATGACTTCTGATAAAGTAACAATTGACACAGGTAATTCTTCTATTCCAGATTCGGATTCAAGTCGATTAATTGTGAGATTGTTATGGCCATTCCCATCAGCTACAAATAAATTGAAATTTGTCCTAGATAGACCAGGAACAATTGCAGATGCAACTGTTTTAACTTTAAACTCATACGGAAAAGTACATTTCTTACTGAACAATGGTACTACAAATAGTGCAAATATTTCTACAGCAGAGGGTGACTATATTATTAACATAACTGCCGAAGCGCTAACAACTTCTCCCGTTGATTTGCCATACCGTTTATTGTTAGTTCATCCTGACGGGAAAGTAGAAGTTTTTGAAGGTGTTTATAATGCACTTACAACTACTTCGCCTTTATTGCCAGTATTAAAAATTAATAAAACTATTACTAATGGGGTTGCTGTTTATACAGCTACCGATATGTTTTAATAAAAAATATAATCGGCATTTAATTTGTTAAAATTATATGCCGATATATTAAATATTTGTGTTTTGTCTATTTAATATATACATTTGTTTCAACTTTAATCTAATTTATTTATTATGAAAAAATTATTACTTTTATTATTTGTACTTTTAGGTACAATTTCAAATGCACAACAAACTTTTTGGGAAGAAGTTTCTACAGGGTTTTTAACAACTTCAACAACTGAAGCTCAAATTTCTTACGCTGACGCAAACACTGTTTGGGTTTATGCAGCTGCAGGAGATGGTAGTGGAGATTATTACCAACAATGGGGACGCTCTTTAGATGGTGGTGTTACTTGGACAATTGGTGACATAAATGTCGGTACTCCTGATTTAGTTATTGGTTCTATTCACGCAGTATCTGCAACAAAAGCTTATGTAACAGCTTGGGCAAATGGAACTACAACTGGTGGAGTATGGGTAACAAATGATGCTGGTGTTTCTTGGCAAAAACAACCATCGGCGTTATATAATACTGTTCCGGATTCATTTCCAAATATTTTACATTTTTGGGGAACTGATATTGGTGTAACAATGGGAGATCCTGCAGGTGGTTACTTTGAAATCTATACAACTACAAATGGTGGTACAAACTGGACTCGTGTTCCTTCTTCAAATATCCCTGCACAATTAGCAGGTGAATATGGATATACTCATAACTACGAAGTAAATGGTAATACTATCTGGTTTGGGACTAACAAAGGAAGAATTTATAGATCAACAAATCAAGGTCTAAACTGGACTGTGGCTCAAACGCCTATTGCTGATTTTGGTTCTGCAACAATCAGTGGTAATTATTCTTTTAAAGATCAAAATAATGGTTTGTTGATAGCATCTGATTTTCAGTTTTTCAGAACTACAGATGGTGCTTCAACGTGGGTTGCTGAAACACCAACTGGGTATTTCAGAAATTTTGATGTTTCTTTTGTTCCTGGTACTCCAAATGTATATGTTACAACAGGTGAAGATCCAGACGGAATTGGTAGAGGTTCTTCTTATAGCGTTGATGGTGGTCTAAACTGGACTGACATTAACGAAACAGATGTGTTGCCTGTTGATGGTGGTGGATCATTAGCTTTTTATGATTGTTCTCATGGTTTAGCTTCTGGATTTACTGCAGATTCTGTTACAGGTGGTATTTGGCATAATATTTTTGACTATTGTTCATTAGGTACATCTGACTTTGCTTCTGCTAATACAACTACAGCTTCTCCTAATCCAACTTCTGGTATGTTAGAAATAAACGGAAAAAACATCAATCAAGTTGTTATATATGATGTATTAGGAAAAGTAGTATTGACTAATACTTATTCTACTTTAAATAATGTTTCTATGAATTTAGGTTCATTAAACAACGGTGTTTATATGGTAAAAGTTACTAATAATTTAGGTAATACTTCTACAATTAAAGTTGTAAAAAACTAAAATACTAAATAATTTATTTTGAAAAACCATCCCAATTCGGGATGGTTTTTTATTTATTTATATATTAAAATCATAACTTTTTACTAATAGTATGCTCTTTACAAACATTTAGCTATTTTTGTGCTTTATAAAATGTATATGAAAATTGTATTCTCAGTAATATTGCTTTTAATTTCAGTGTTGTGTTTTTCTCAAGAACCTGCAAAAGAGAAACAAAAGAAAAGCCTCATCAAAACAGAAGAACAAAAAGCCAAGGAAAAAGCAGAGAAAGCTCCAATATCTTCTTATAGAATAATTACCTTGGATCGTGATACTACTTATGTAGACACTTCGCTTACTATAAAAAAAGAATACGAATACAATTATTTAAGAAAAGATAATTTTGGATTACTACCTTTTCTAAATGAAGGACAAACCTATACAACTTTATATTATGGTTTGAATGCTATTTCTCCTTATCCTGAATTTGGATACAAAGCAAAACATTTTAATTATCTAGAAGCCAATCAAATTCAATATTATTCTGTTGCCACACCACTTACTGAGTTGTATTTTAAAACAGTAATGGAACAAGGTCAGAGTTTAGATGCCTTAATTACTTTAAATACCTCAGAACGATTTAATATTTCATTTTCTTATAAAGGACTACGGTCGTTAGGGAAGTATATAAACCAGTTATCTAGTGCAGGTAACTTCAGATTTACATCTAGTTATAATACCAAAAATAAAAGATATTATGCTAATTTTCATTTCACAGGACAAGACTTGCTTAATGGAGAAAACGGAGGCATAACAACACCTGAAAATTTTGAAAATAAAGACGATAATTTTAAAGAACGCCAGAGGTTAGAAGTCTACCTTAAAGATGCAAAATCTTTCCTTAAAGGAAAAAGATTTTTTATAGATCATAATTTTAGAATAAATGGTACCAAAGGTGCTAATAATCTTTACATCACCCATCAATTTAATTACGAAAATAAATTTTTTGAATACAATCAAGCAACTCTAAAATCAACTGTCGGGAATAAAAGTATCAATCATTTTGGAGATGCTTTTGTAACAGGTGCCATAAATGATCAAGTGCGATACAATAAAATGTATAACAAAGTTGGAGCTATCTATGAAAATGCTACTCTTGGAAAGTTTCAGTTTTTTGTGGATGATTTTAGATATAATTATTATTATAATACAGTATTTATTTTTGATTCTAAGACGATTCCAAACGGTATAAATGATAAAATAAATTCATTTGGTGGACAATATGAATTAGATAAAAAAAAGTGGCGAGCCAAGTTGTTATATTCTAATTCTATTACAAAACAATCCTTGACAAATATTGATGGAAGTGCTATATATAAATTCAATCCAAAGAACGAAATATCATTTGAATATCAAAATGTCAATAAATTACCTAATCATATTTATAATTTACACCAAAGTAGTTTTGTTAATTATGTATGGCACAATGATTTCAAAAACGAAAAAATCAATAGCATATCAGTAAACGCAAAAACGCAATGGGCAAATGCCACAATTCAAATAATGAATTTAGATGATGTTTTATATTTTAAAGACAATAGCATCAAAGATTCTGTTCAACTCATTTCTCCTTATCAATATAATAAAAGTATAAAATACCTTTCCGTTAAAGTCAATAAAGAGATTAAGTTTTGGAAATTAGGTCTCGATAATACCATTTTATATCAGAAAGTAGATCAGAAAGACGACATAGTCAATGTGCCTCAAATAGTAACTAGAAACACCTTGTATTTCACGAATTATTTTTTCGAAAAAGCATTATATCTTCAAACAGGAGTTACTTTCAACTATTTTACTAAATATTATGCCAACGGATATAATCCTGTTTTAGGTGAGTTTTATATTCAAAACAAAAAAGAGATAGGTGATTTTGCAAATTTCGATTTCTTTATAAATGCCAGAATTCGTCAAACGCGAATATTTGTAAAAGCAGAACATTTCAATTCAGCGATGTCAAATACAAATACGTATTATTCGGCTCCGAATTATCCATATCGCGATTTCTTAATCCGTTTTGGTTTGGTTTGGAACTTCTTTCAATAATATTTTACAAGACTTCAATTCTTCATAGAATATTATCATATTACAAACTTGCAAACCTTTTTTTTATCAATATCTTTGTACACTATTAAATAAAAAATGAAATACTCAGAAAATATATTAGGAACTATAGGAAACACTCCGTTAGTTCGTTTAAATAAAATTACAGCCGAAGTAGATGCTTTGGTTTTGGCTAAAGTAGAAACTTTCAATCCGGGAAATTCTGTAAAAGATAGAATGGCTGTAAAAATGGTTGAAGATGCAGAAGCAGATGGAAGATTACAACCAGGTGGAACTATTATTGAAGGAACTTCAGGAAATACCGGAATGGGTTTAGCACTTGCTGCTATTGTTAAGGGTTACAAATGTATTTTTGTAATAACAGACAAGCAATCTAAAGAAAAAATGGATATTCTTCGTGCAGTAGGAGCCAAAGTTGTGGTGTGCCCTACAGATGTTGAGCCTACAGATCCAAGGTCATATTATTCGGTTTCAAAACGATTGGGAGAAGAAACACCTAATTCTTGGTATGTAAACCAATATGACAATCCAAGTAATGCTATTGCACATTATGAACAAACCGGTCCAGAAATTTGGGAACAAACTGACGGAAAAATTACTCATTTTGTAGTTGGTGTTGGTACAGGTGGCACAATTTCTGGTGTTGCCAAATATTTAAAAGAAAAAAATCCAAATATCAAAATTTGGGGTGTAGATACGTATGGTTCCGTTTTCAAAAAGTATCACGAAACTGGAATTTTTGATGAAAACGAAATCTACTCTTACATCACAGAAGGTATTGGAGAAGATATTTTGCCAAAAAATGTAGACTTTTCATTAATTGATGGTTTCACAAAAGTTACCGATAAAGATGCTGCGGTTTACACACGTAAAATTGCTTTAGAAGAAGGAATTTTTGTTGGAAATTCTGCTGGTTCGGCCATAAAAGGAGTATTGCAGTTAAAAGAACACTTTAAACCAGAAGACGTAGTTGTAGTTTTGTTTCACGATTCAGGAAGTCGATATGTAGGTAAAATGTTTAACGATGATTGGATGCGTGAAAGAGGTTTTCTTGAAGAAGAAGTGACCAAAGCTGAAGATGTCATAAAAGATCATCTTGACAAACCATTAATTATTGTGCGTACAGAAGAATTGGTTTCGCACGCTATCGAAAGAATGCGTAAGTATAAAATATCTCAAATACCTGTTATTGATATTACAGGATTTGTAGGTTCGGTTGATGAATCAGATTTGTTTCAAAGTTATGTGTCAGATAAAGATGTAGCAGACAAACCAATCAAAGAAGTTATGGGCAAACCCTATCCAATAGTAAAAGCAGGTACAACTATAGAAGAAGTTTCGAAATTATTTACCAAAGACAATCAAGCCGTAATAGTTGAACTAGAAAAAGGGAAACACCATATTATTACCAAATATGATATTATTGGTTCTATAAAATAAAATAAATTTTTATACATTTAGCCCAATATGTTTTTTACGTATTGGGCTTTTTCATTAAATAAAAACACTAAATAATGACTTTTACCGCGATAGATTTTGAAACCGCAACAGGTTATCAACACAGTGCTTGTGCAGTAGGTATTGTTACAGTTGAAAACGGAATCATTATCGAAGAATATTATACCTTAATTCAGCCGCCAAACAACGAATATTGGTATCAGAATATTATGGTTCATGGGATAAAGCCGGTTGAGACACTTAATGAAAAAACGTTTGACGACGTTTTCCCTGAAATTAAAAAGCGATTGTTTGGTAAAACTATTGTTGCCCATAACGAACAATTTGATCGTAATGTACTTCTTAAAACAATGAAATATTATGGTTTGTATTATGACGAACTAGAAATTGCCAATCAATGGGAGTGTACGTGTAAAATATATCGAGCCAAAGGCTATAAACCTGCAAATCTAAAATACTGTAGCGAAAGAAATAATATTCAACTCAATCATCACGAAGCATTGTCTGATGCAAGAGCTTGTGCTAAGTTATATTTGCTAAAATAAACTATTATTTTTTAATAAATTTTATCGACTCACCTTTTTTCATTACTTTAGAAGTTTATTATTCTAAAAATGAAAGAAGATTTTCTGCACTATCTCTGGAAGTATAAAAAATTTGATACTTCAAATTTAAAAACAGCAACAGGAGAGTCTATTGTAATTATCAATTCAGGAAATTATTTGCAATTAGCTGGTCCAGACTTTTTTAATGCACAAATTACAATTGGCAATCAAAAATGGGCGGGTAATGTTGAAATTCATATCAAATCTTCTGATTGGTATGTGCATCATCACGAAAGAGATGAAGCCTATGAAAATGTAATTCTTCATGTAGTCTGGGAACACGACACTGAAATATTCAGAAAAAACAATACTGAAATTGCGGTCTTTGAATTGAAAGATTATGTGGCATCAGAAACCCTCAATAAGTATCAATCATTGATGTTGCCAAAATCTTGGATTTTATGCGAAAAACAAATTCAATTGGTAGATTCATTCATAATACAGAATTGGCAAGAGCGCTTGTTTTACGAACGATTAGAAAGAAAATCACAACCAATCAATGCATTATTAGAAACAACCAATTCAGATTGGGAAGCCATACTCTTTGCCACATTAGCAAAAAACTTTGGATTAAATTCCAATGGTGATCAGTTTCTAAAAATAGCACAAGCCATTCCGTTTGCAATAATTAGAAAAGAAAGCTTTGAAGTTGAAAATCTTGAAGCGTTATTGTTTGGTTTTGCAGGATTATTAGATGTAGAACACGAAGACAATTATTATAAGGATTTGAAATTTAGATTTTATTATCTTATTCATAAATATCAACTAGAAAAAAACATCATTGCACCAGTTCAGTTTTTCAAGCATAGGCCAGATAATTTCCCAACGATACGACTGTCTCAATTAGCAAATGTTTACCACAAACATCAAAATTTATTTTCAAAGATTATTTCTAGTCAATCGTTGGAGTCAATTTATGAAATTTTTAAAATATCGGTTTCAGAATATTGGCAAACCCATTATCAATTTGATAAAGAAAGTCCTAAGAAAACCAAATCACTTTCAAAAGCATTTATAGATTTGATTGTAATTAATTCTATTATTCCCATTCAGTTTGCCTATGCACATCATCAAGGAATAGAAGATAAAGAATTTTTAATTGCTTTATTGCAAGAAGTAGCTCCAGAAAGTAACGCCATTATTGATAAGTTTAATGCTTTTGGTATCAAATCAAAAAATGTTTTCGAAACGCAATCATTGCTGCAGCTCAAGAATGAATATTGCAATAAAAGCAAATGTTTAGAATGCGCCATTGGTATGGAATTGTTAAAGAATAATTTGTAAATTTGTAAGAAACATATTCCTATGTCACCAGTAATTCAACTAAAATATTTTTTTGAAAAACACGGTTTTCATGTTTCCTCTCGATTAGCAGATAAGTTAGGTATGAGAGCCAATAGTGTCAGACTATTTTTTATTTACATCTCTTTTGTAACTGCAGGTCTTTGGTTTGGGGTTTATCTAACGCTTGCTTTTTGGTTGCGTTTAAAAGATTTGATTCGAGCCAAAAGAAGTTCTGTTTTTGATTTATAATATTTTTGAATGACTCTAGAAACATTAAAATCCTATTTTAAGTTTACTACTTCACAACGAAGCGGAATTTTTGTTTTGTTGTCTTTCATCATTACTTTTCAACTCATTTATTTTTTTGCAGATTTCTCTTCTTTCGAAAAACCAAATCCAGAAAAACAAGAATGGTTGTCTTTACAAACCGAAATAGATTCTTTAAAAGAAAATAAACAAGAAGAATATCCTAAAATTTATCCGTTCAATCCCAATTTTATAACAGACTTTAAAGGATATAAACTAGGAATGTCGGTTGCGGAAATTGATAGGCTTTTAGCCTTTAGAAAAACAAACCAATATGTTAATTCGGCAAAAGAATTTCAAGCAGTTACAAAAGTTTCAGATTCATTGCTTCAAGTGATTGCTCCTTATTTTAAATTTCCGGATTGGGTAACAAACAAAAAAGAATATGTCCCTTACGAAAAACAAAATTTTGATAAAAAACCAAAACTAGTGGTTTTAGATATCAATCAAGCCACATCAGAGGATTTGAAAAAAGTATATGGTATTGGCGATGGTTTATCTGAACGAATTTTGAAAGAAAAAGAAAAATTTGGAAGTTTTGTTTCTATGGATCAAATGAAAGCCATTTGGGGATTATCACCAGAAGTAGTACAAAAACTTAACGAAAGTTTTAAGATTTCTTCTACTCCAAATATTAAGAAGATAAACATTAATACAGCATCTATAAAAGAGTTGAGTGCATTTCCTTATTTCAGATTTCCTATTTCAAAAAACATTGTGACCTACCGAAGTATGAATGGTGAAATAAAAAATTCTGCGGATTTAATAAAAATTAAGGATTTTCCTGTTGATTTGGTAAATATAATTGTGTTATATTTGGAATTCTAAAAAAATAACAAAAAAAGCAGCGTATATTATATGAATTCAACTTACTTTTCAGAAGAACACGAATTATTTAGAAAGAGTTTACAAGATTTTTTACAGAAAGAAGTAGTACCTCACATCGAAAAATGGGAAAAAACAGGTACAATTGAACGCTTTATTTGGAAAAAATTTGGTGAAATGGGCTTTTTTGGAATAGCGTATCCTGAAGCTTATGGAGGATTAAATTTAGATTTGTTTTATACGGTTGTTTTTTTAGAAGAACTTCAAAAAATAAAATCAGGTGGTTTTGCTGCTGCTATTTGGGCACATTCCTATTTAGCAATGACGCACTTAAACGCAGAAGGAGATAATCGAATTAAGCAAGATTATTTAACACCAAGTATTTCAGGAGATAAAATAGGTGCGCTGTGTATCACAGAACCTTTTGGAGGAAGTGATGTTGCAGGAATGAGAACCACTGCTGTAAAGAAAGGAAATAAATATGTAATCAATGGGTCAAAAACATTTATTACCAATGGTGTTTATGCCGATTATTATATTGTTGCTGCAAAAACCGATCCTGAACTTGGCAATAAAGGAATAAGTATTTTCCTTATGGATACAAACCTAAAAGGAATTTCAGCTACCAAACTAGATAAATTGGGTTGGAGAGCTTCTGATACTGCAGAAATTGCATTTGATAATGTAGAAATCCCGGAAGAAAATTTGATGGGAGAAGCAGGAAAAGGATTTCCTTATATTATGCAACATTTTGCTCTAGAACGATTAATTATGGCAATCAATGCTCATGCAAGCGCAGAATATGCCATTGAATATACAATTGATTATATGTCTCAGCGAGAAGCATTTGGTACTACAATCAATAAGTTTCAAGCTTTAAGACATACTTTGGTAAACCACGCTACTGATGTAGAACATTGCAAAATATTTAATTACGCCGCAGTTGCAAGGTTAAACAAAGGAGAATATGTTGTCAAAGAAGCCACAATGGCTAAATTAAAATCTACACAAGTGGCAGACGAAACCATTTATAGTTGTCTGCAAATGTTAGGTGGTTACGGTTATATGGAAGAATATCCATTGGCACGATTATTAAGAGACAGTCGTTTAGGACCAATAGGTGGAGGAACTTCTGAAATTTTGAGAGAAATTTTATCAAAAATGGTAATTGATAAACAAAACTATCAACCAGCGGTGAAGTAGTTGTTAAACACTAATTTATTTATCGAAAAAAAAATCTTAAAAACAATATGGGAACTTTTATCATATTGTATTTTGAATTTAATATTTTTTTATTAATATTTAACAAACTTCCCATTCCAATTGCCATAATTAGTAGAAAGCGAAACAATATAAATACCTTTTTGCAGTTGACTTACGTCTATTTTTGTATTGTTTTTATT
>JAYTIV010000233.1:0-6169 GCA_043731625.1 Flavobacterium sp.
TTGTTTTTCTACCCACCTTTTCTACCCACCTATGGTAATAAGTAATTAATTTTCCAATTTCCACCTTTATCACTTCCTTCTCTAGTAAGTAGTCCTAAACCTTTAAGAATATCTATGTTATTATCTATAGCAGAAGCACTTATGCTTACTACTTGTTCTAATTCTTTTTTAGTTACTTTAGGATTATTATGAACTTCTTTAAGAATTTTAACTCTATTATCTGTTAGTTTTACTACCCACTTTTCTACCCACTTTTCAAAATCAAATGGTCTTCTAAATGTTACGGTAAACATTCCATCAATATTAAATTCAGGAGGTGTTAATCCTTCTTCTTTCATTACATCACGCATTCTTGCAATACCTGAACCTATTTGTTCTACTAATCTCATTCTTTCAAATAAACCAAAGATTAATGGATTTCTGCTTGCACTTCTTTTACCAAATTCATTTCTTGGAACTGCACTAACTAAACCACCTGGGTTTGATATTTCTACACGATCATCAAATACTTCAATAGTTGTTCGTGCTCCTTTATCATAATAATCTCGATGCGCTAGTGAATTAATAATAGCTTCTTTGAATGCAATTATTGGAATTTCCCAATACTCATTTCTTGGATTGGCTCCTTCGCCTTCAATATCATATCTAACATTTAGTTTTGATTTTAGCCAAATCATACTTTTTTGATACTGCTGATATAATGTTCCGGTCATAATTTTGTCATCAACAATATATCTTTTGTCTATACCATCTAATACCAAACAACGAATAACTGCTTTTTCAAAAAAAACTTCTGGTTCTTTACCAAAAAACAAAACAGTACCGTTTTTTAAATAACCATCATTTGAAATTAATTTTAAGTTGGTAAATAATTGTTCATCAGATGTTGCGTTGACTAATTCAGCTTCAAAACGGAACGTTTTAATACTTTCTTTTGAAATGTCGTTTTCTATATTAGCTTCTATACAGGAAACATCGTCAAAGAAAATTCTATCTGTTTGCTGAAAAAAGTTTCTCATTTCCTCAACAGTAGTTAGTTTTTGAGAATTTGGACCTTGACGCACATAAATTGCACCTGATAAAACATAAGGTTTGTTTTGACCAGACGGCACTTCAATAACCGCAACATTTTTACCCTCAACCTCAACAATATAGAATTCACATTGTAATGGTGGCGAAATTTCTCCGATAGAGTTTTGTATTGCAGAACGTTTCGAGTTATCAATAGTAACACCTTTGATTGTATTTTTATCATCAACACCTATAAAAACAACACCGCCAGAAGCATTTGCAAAAGCACACACTTCTTCGGTAATACTTTTTAGATTAGTTGGTAGATTTACTTTAAATTCGGCATTAAATCCTTCTCCAGAGCTTACGATTGATTTTATTTCGGTTGGGTTGAGCATCTGTTTTTAATACATTCCTAAAAAAGAATACCCTAAATTACTTAATCTGTAATTCATCGCTTGACTACTAACTTTAAAAATTTTAGAAAGATGAATTATGGGATCAATACCTGAAGGGATATTTTTTATTTCTTCTTCAATAAATATTTTTGGCATAAGTAAAGATGCCGCAAAAGAATTCGCTTCTTTTTCTTTTAAAAGTTCTCCAGTAGTAGAATCAGAATTTCTAAAAAGAACTAACTCATTTTTATTAATAAACAAAGGAGTGTCTTTGTGTAAAACGAAATGTCCTAATTCGTGTGCAATAGTAAAATTTTGCCTTTGTGGTGCCTCGTTTTCGTTGAATCGAATATAAGGCTTTTGTTCCTTTATGACAAATAGTCCTGAAATTGAACTGTCAAGCGTGGCAGGTTTTACATCAACACCCAAATGTTTGGCTATTTTAAAAACATCTATTTTATTTGGAGTATTGATTTTTAATTCTGATAAAATATTGAATGTCTTTTCTTCAATTTTTTTATAAAGTATCATAATTATATATTGTTTAATATATTTTCAAGGCTTTCTTTTTGAGATAAATCTAGATTTTGCGTGTCTAAAATTTTAGACAATTCTGGATTATTAGAGTTTAAGTTTGATTGAATTTCTTCATTAGAAGGGATTAAATCATAAATCCCAATTTTAAAAAACGAAGATAGCTCATAAAGTAGTAATAATGGGATTTGGTGCCTTCCTAATTCAATATTAGAAATTGAAGCTCTAGATAAGTTTAAGTGTAAAGAAAGGTCTTCTTGACTTAAATTTCTTTCCGTCCTTAAGGATTTAATTCTGTTACCAATCATATAGTAGAGAATACCTTTAAAGTCTCTCATAGTGTATTAGATTTTAAAATATGGTGCAAAAGTACACTATGTTTATCACAATAGCAAATAAAATGCCAAATTGACAGAATTATAAATGTTTTATCAAATTGGCATAATAATTGCATTTATGACAGAATTATAAACGTATAAATTTTTTAAAATTATGGCTAAATCAGCAGATTATTTAATTTCAGGAGTTTGGAAGGATTCAGACAAAAGAATTACACACGTGATGTTGCATCCTATGACTAATGATAACTCTTGGGAAATGGGAAAAAAAACTAGCGAGTTGGATGCAATTAACTTATTAAAACAAAACAAAACTATGAAAACCGTTATTTGGGAATATCCAAATTGGGATATCAGAGTGAGCGTAACATATGTTTTACGAAACGGAAGAGAGTATTTAAGAAGTGACCCAAATGCTTCAACAAAAGATAATTTGGATAATTTAATATCAATGAAAGCAATTAATTAAAATATGAGTAGAGAATTACAATTAATAAGACAATATAATTTAGAACCTGGTGACAGAATAATTATACCAAAAAGTTTGTTAGGTTTAGTGCAACATCACGCATTATATCTAGGGTATAATAATTTAGGACAACATCTTATTTGTGAAAACGTATTTGGTGTAGGCGTAAAACTAACTAGTGTAGAAAGTTTTTTTCAAGATACAACGAGTGTAACAAGTATAGAAAAATTTCGCGGAAACAATTTTGAAAGAAGAAATATAGTTCAGAAGGCATTGACCAGATTAGGAAAACCATATAGTTTGATAAACTATAATTGTGAAAGCTTCTGTAATGATGTTCAGCATAATATAATTAAAAGTGCACAGGTATCTGTTGGCTTATTTGTAGGTTTTGTTGGCATTATGATAGCATTATTACATACTGATTATGGAAAGCAAAACGTTTAAAATTTTATCTATAGATGGTGGCGGGATAAAGGGATTGTATAGTGCATCCATTTTAGCATCTTTTGAAAATAAAACAGGAAAAAACATTACAGATCATTTTGATATGATATGTGGTACTTCTACAGGTGGTTTAATCGCAATTGGTTTGGCCAATGGAATGAGTGCTCAATCGTTAGTGGATTTATATAGTAATAAAGGTTCTAGAATATTCCCTACTTCCAATAGTTATATTATTAGAGGTTTTCAAAATTCATATAAAATAATTAAGCAAATATTTTTCTCCAATAAACATTCTGTCAAGCCTTTGAAAAAAATACTTGATGATTTGTTTGGGGATAAAACAATGAGTGATGCCAATAATTTACTTTGTATTCCAAGTTTTAATTTAACCAATGGACAACCAAAAGTTTTTAAAAAATCCGGTAATCAAACTGAATATTTTGTAGATAAAAATATAAAACTTGTAGATATCGCATTAGCTACTTCTGCCGCTCCAAGCTATTATCCAGTTCACGAGCATAACAACTTTTTATACACTGATGGAGGTGTTTGGGCAAACAATCCCTCACTTTGCGGATTATTAGAAGCTATTGATTATTATGTTGGAGAAGGAAAAGAATATGATGATTTTAACATTTTATCAATTTCTAGTATAACTAATCCAAACGGTTGGATATCTACTTCAAATAAATCAAAATCAATTATTGGATGGAAAGAAAAGATGTTTCAAACGGCGTTGGATGGACAATCGTTTTTTACAGACTATTTTTTACTGAAAATTGTACCAAAAATAACTCCAAAAGGAAATTATTTTAGAATAAAGTCTCCTGAATTGTCGAAAGCTCAAATGAATGTTATTACTATGGATAGAGCGGATAAAAATACACTGTTAACAATACAATCACTAGGAAATCAAGTTGGCAATACATTTGCCACAAAACCTGAAGTCTTGGAATTTTTCAAAACTATTAAAAATTATAAAAACAATTAATATGGCAAACTGTCACAATTTGTTTGGAGAATTTATTACAGAAATTTCTCTAACATCAAATAAGAAATCAAAAATGACGACCTCTAAAGACGGTATTAGAGAAAGAATTAGAAAATATTTTAAAGAAAATCATTCTGAATACACTCCAAAATTCTACATACAAGGTTCTTACAAAATGAAAACCGGTATTAGAACTAAAGATGACATTTGTGATTTAGATGATGGAGTTTACTTCTTTAGAACACCAGATGTAACGGCAACGACATTACAAAATTGGATTTGGGATGCCGTTAATGGATATACGGCAAATTCTCCCGAACATAGAAAAAAATGTATTAGAAATATCTTTTCCGGCGATTATGAAATTGATATTCCGGTTTATTATAAAGTAAGCGGAGAAGAGTATAAACTAGCAGTAAAAAATAACGGTTGGGAAAATAGTGATCCAAAAGCACTTATTGATTGGTTCAACAATAATAAAGATGCCAATGGAAAAATGATTAAAGCTATCAAAGATTTAAAGGCTTGGTGTGATTACAGAAGAAATAAAATGCCGAGTGGACTTGCAATGACTATTCTTGCTATGAATGCAAAAGATAAAATTGTTCTTAATGATAGAGATGATATATTATTGACCGATATTTTAAGAGAAATTAAAAAAGCATTAGCTCAAAAATTTGAGTGTGTAGTTCCTGTAACTCCAAAAGATAATTTATTTGCTGATTATGATGAAACTAGAAAAACTAATTTTCTAACCAATTTGGATAGTTTCCTCACTGATGCAGAAGCTGCTTTAAAAGAACAAAATCATCTTAAAGCAAGTAGATTATGGCAAAAACATTTAGGAAATAGATTTCCTGATGGAGAAGATAAAAATGAACAATCAAATAGTAACTCTGCAACAACTAGTGGAGCTGCCTTATCTAGACCTTGGGCTAAATAAAAATGAACGGTTATAGCGTTTTTGAACAAGAAGCAAAAGGTGTTATTGATAAATACAAGGAATTATCATTTAAAATTGATGATGGAATTCCTTGTGTTTTTGGTTATATGAGTTTGACAGACGAATATGGTAATATTGAAGATACCTATCAAATTAATATTAAAGCAGTTATTAATTATCCTAATAATTTTCCCTTATTATTTGAAACTGGCGGTCGAATTCCTAGAAATTTTGATTGGCACATTTTTGAACAAACTGGCAATTGTTGTATTGCTTCTCCACCAGAAGAAATAATAATCTGTAATAGTGGATTAAATCTAATTTCGTTTATTGATAATCAAGTTAAAAATTATTTTTGCAGTCAAATTTTTAGAAACCAAAACGGTTACTTTTTAAAAGAAAGATCCCACGGAAGCAAAGGTTGGATTGAGTTTTTTCAAGAAACATTTATGACAGATAATATTTTTAATATTGAATATGGATTAAATCAAATTATTCAAGGAAAAAAAATAGATCGGGTTTCTATATGTTTCTGTGGTAGTGGAATAAAGTACAGAAAATGCCATAAAATAAGCTATGATGTTTTATCTAAATTGACTAATGATAATGTTCGTATGTTTATTGATTGCTTGAGGAATTCTAATGAATACAAATCAGCAAAATAGAAACAATCATTAGGATTGTATTTTTAGACACTATCCTAAAAACCAGTTATTCCGCTTATAAAAGTATTTACAAAATTGTAAATTTTATCGGTAACTCTTTCTGCTGTAATACCTCTTTCTTTTAATCCTGGTTTAGTTATCATCATAGCCACAACATCATCTCTCAAAGGTTTCTTTTCGGTAAACATATATTTCCCGATTATTTCTTCTAATTTTTTTGCATCAAGATTTTCTTCAACTGTGATTTTATTTAACGCTATACCTCTTTCAACTTCCCAGAATTTGTTAAATTCATCTGGAATATCATCGTTTTCCTGAATGATTGGCAAATTTTGTTCGATGAATCTTTCAATTAATTCTCGTTTACTTCTTA